>JBCECW010000392.1:421-4520 GCA_039207785.1 Pseudomonas sp.
GGCGCAGGGCTTCACCGGTGCCCGGCTGGTCGATGATCAACGACGCCACGCCGCGCTTGGCCAACCAGGCTGGCAGGCCGACGCGGTATTTCATTTCCTTGGTGGAATCCAGGCCGTTGACCTGCACCAGAATCGGCTGCGGCCCGCTCACGCCTTCGGCGCGCACCAACAAGCCGGAAATCACTGCGCCTTCATAAGGAATTTCCACCCGCTCGCAGTTCTCTTGCGACAGCGCGATACCCCGGGCAAACGTCTGTAAAAAGGTCTGGTACAACGCGGCCCGACCCTCGGCGCCGTGGGCTTGCAAGCGCTCGCAGGTCAGGTAATAGGTGGCGGCGCGGTTGTATTTTTCGCCGGCTGACAGCAGGCGGCCGTTGGCTTCGTCTTCTTCGGCCAGGCCGCAGAGTTTGTCGGCCATCTTCTGCCAGGTTTCGCGGAAGGCTTTGGTGCCAGCGGCATCCGGTTGCTTGGCGGCTTCTTGCAGGGGCGCGCACATCTCTTCGATCTCGCCCATGCGGGCGCCCATCTCGATGGCGAGGTCAACCGACAGGTTCCAAACGTAGTTGGTGGGGAAGTAGCGAAACATGGTTTTTATTGTCCTTGTGGCATGGGCGAACCGGTGGGGCTCGCGCAGGTTCAAGGCACGGTAAGCAGCGGCCAGGTAGTTGGCCAATCGTGAGTGGGGATGCGAGGTATCGCGCACCACGATAGGTGCGCGTGGGTGGGGCAGGTCAGCTCAGCTCAGGCGGCTTTGGATTGTTCCTGATCCAGATGCTGGATAAACGCGCTAATACGCTCCCGCAACCAGCGGTGCATCGGGTCGCCATCCACGCTGCGGTGCCAGAGCATCACCTCGCGCATCACCGGGATTTTTACCGGTGGCGGCAGAATGCGTAGCGGCAGGTGGTCGGCGTACAGGCGCGCCAGGCGCTGGTGCATGGTGGCGATACGCCGGGTGCCAACGATCAGTTGCGGCAGGGTGTTGAAGTCGTTGGTGATCACTTCCAGGCGGCGGTTAAAGCCGTACTGGGTCATAAACCATTCCTCGATGCTCATATGCCGGGTGCGGCCAAAGCCCACCGACACATGGCCCATCTGCATGTACTGCTCCAGGGTCAGGTGTTCGCCGACCTCGCGATTGCCATCCCACACCACGCATACGTGGTCTTCCTCGAACAGCAGCTGCCAGGGGTGGCCTTCGATGATGTAGCGGTCGGGCACGATCATCAGGTCAACCTCGCCACGTACCAGCAGATCGCCGGAGTTGTCGCTGGGGCCGATCATTTCAAAGGTGATGTTCGGGGCTTCCAGGTGGATCTTTTCGATTACCCGGGCAAACAGCACGCTGATCAGGTAGTCCGAGGTCACCAGGCGGAAATGCCGTTTGCTGCTGGCCGGGTCGAATACCGGCTTGGCGGTGATGGAGCTCTGGATGGTCAGCAGCACCTCGCGTACCGGCGCGGTCAGCTCCAGGGCATAGGGGGTGGGTTGCATACGGCGGCCGACTTGCACCAGCAGATCGTCTTCGAAGTAGGTGCGCAAACGCCCAAGAACCCCGCTGGTGGCGGACTGGGTCATATGCAGACGCTCAGCGGCGCGGGTGATGTTCTGCTCTTCGAGCAGCACATCGAGCGCCACCAGGAGGTTGAGGTCCAAGTGGTTGAAACGCATGGCGGCCAATCTCTTTGTTGTATTTATTTTCGCGATACATTCGGCACAACGCATCGCAGCGTCAAGCCTCTCTCAGAATTTTCCTCTCTCAACTTTTCCTAATTCCGCGCCCGCTCGGGCATTGCGGCGGGTATCGCGTTTGCCGATAGGTCGCATCCGAACACGCGATTAGTCAGCTGAATTGCGCCCCGTCACTCTTCGCCGCAGTCGGCCGTGACCGACACCACCACCGAGCGCCATGCCGAGCTGTACGGCCTTGTGAGCAGCGCCCGGATCATAATTTCAATGGAGTGGTAGCGATGAACATCATTGGCCTTGACGCCCTGGTCTTTGGCGTCGACGACATACAAGCCAGCGCAGCGTGCCTGAGTGACTACGGCTTGAACGCGGTAGCGGTGGATCACAACGGAGGCCGCTTCGAAGCGCTGGATGGCACGGCGGTGATCATCCGCCAGCTCGACGACCCGAGCCTGCCTGCTGCCATCGGCCCCGGCCCGTCCCTGCGCGAAACCATCTACGGCGTGGCTGCGGCCAGCGACCTGGATGCCATCGAAGACGAGCTGGCCCGTGACCGCCTGGTAACCCGCGATGCCCAGGGCACGCTGCACAGTGTTGACGACCTGGGGTTTGCCATCGGTTTCCAGGTGACGGTACGTCGTCCGTTCACGGCCCCGGCCGACCTCAGCAACGCCCCCGGCCATGCGCCGCAGCGACCGCTGAACCAACCGGGCATTACCCTGGATATGCCGGCCTTGCCGCGCACCTTGTCGCATGTGGTGTATTTCGTGCCCGACGCGGCCAAGGGCGAGGCGTTCTACGCCAACCGCCTGGGTTTTAAAACCACCGACACCTTTATCGGCGCCGGTCCGTTGATGCGCCCGGCCGGGTCCGATGACCACCACTGCCTGTTTATGATCCAGACCCCGCCGCATATGCAGGGCTGCGAGCACTTCACCTTCCATATGGGTAGCGGTACCGAAGTGCTGCTGGCAGGGCGCCGCTTCGAGCAGAAGGGCTGGACCAGTTTCTGGGGCCCGGGCCGCCATCTGTTTGGCTCCAACTGGTTCTGGTACTTCAACAGCCCGCTGGGCTGCCATATCGAATACGACGCCGACATGGACAAGCACGATGACGCCTGGGCCGCACGCACGGCGCCGCTGACGGCGGATAACTCGCAGCTGTTTCTGTTCAATTCCAAAGAGAAATGGGCGCCCGGTGGCCCGCCGCCGAAGCCGGTGGAATGACTGTGGCGCCCGGTGAGTTTGCCCTGTGCCGCAGTGAGGAACTGGCCGAGGGGCAGGCGCTGGGGTTCGATCCCTTGCAGCGCGGCAGAGACACGGTGTTTGCCCTGCGCCATGGCGGCCAGGTGCGGGTGTATCGCAACAGCTGCCCCCATCTGGATGTGCGCCTGGAGTACCGCAAGGACCGATTCTTGTCCGCCGATGGCCAACTGATCATGTGCTACGCCCACGGCGCGCAGTTTTTGCCGGAGACGGGGGAGTGTGTGTACGGGCCTTGTCTGGGGGAGCGGTTGCAGGGGTTGGATTGGCGGGAAGAGGCGGGGTGGTTGGTGCTAGTCGCCCAAACCTCATTCAAGTCCCCTCTCCCGCTTGCGGGAGAGGGTTAGGGAGAGGGGCTTTTGATGGTTGAAATGGATTTGCGTGAGGGCTTGCCCTCTCCCCCGGCCCCTCTCCCGTAAACGGGAGAGGGGAGCACAGCCGTTGAGTTTGTTTGGGGCGAGGGGTGAAGGGCACTGTGAGTTTGTTTTGCAGGTATCGCATGAGGCGATACATCCCATCCCTATAAGCGATTAGTCATCTTCCTGGTTTGCCGGGAAAGTGGCTCCAACGAAACGGCCACCGAGCCGTTCGATGAACAAAAATAACAAGTGAGACTAGCCATGAATGCAGTCAGCAAAGTTCTAATTGTCGGTGGTGGCATCGGCGGCCTGTGCGCTGCCATTGCCTTGCGCCGCAAGGGCATTGATGTCGACCTGGTCGAGCTCAAGGCCGAGTGGACGGTCTACGGCGTTGGCATCATCCAGCAAAGCAACGTGGTGCGTGAGATGGCCAAGCTCGGTGTGCTCGATGGCTACCTCGACGCCGCCTATGCCTTCGAGGATGTGGCCATCTACGGCCCCGGCGGCCAGCAACTGGCGCGTATTCCCGGGCAGCGTCTGGCGGGGCCGCAGTACCCGGCCAACGTCGGTATTTCCCGCCTGGCCTTGCACAAAGTCCTCAGCGAAACCGCCCTCGGCTTGGGCGCCCAGGTGCGCCTTGGGCTGAGCGTGGAAGCCCTGACTGAAACCGACGACAGCGTCAGCGTGGTATTCACCGACGGCAGCAGCGATACCTACGACCTGGTGGTCGGCGCCGACGGCCTCTATTCGAAAGTGCGCAGCCTGCTGTTTGGCGACACCTACACCCCG
>JBCECW010000393.1:0-4514 GCA_039207785.1 Pseudomonas sp.
GGGGTATTTGGAGCCGGCGCCGGTGGTATGCATGACCATGGCTGGCGCCGAGGAATAGGCAAACTGGAAGAAGTTGGCGCGCTGGCTGACGTCCAGGTAGCTCTCTTGCATCCAGTCGTTGGTGCCGCCAGCCCAGGTGTTTTCGTATTGGCGGTCGGTGTAGTAGAGGTTGCGTTTGTCGTCACGCCCCAGTTGGCGGTTGGCCAGGATCATCTTCGGCGCGGTTTCCACTGCTTTCTTCAGCAGCTCCTGCTGCTTGGCGGTTGGCTCGAACGGCTGGCCTTTGACAATCCCGATAGAGGCCAGCACGCCACGTAGTTCGGGGTCGATAGCGGCGACTGGCTCATAGTCGACAAACGCTTTGAGCTTGGTCCAGTAGGCGTTGTCCACGGGGTACATCATGTCCAGCGCCTTGCCGCTGGCGTCGGGAAATTCCATGGGCTTGGCGTCTTTCTCGGTCACCCAAAGCGGGTAGACACGGGTGCTTTCCGCCGCTTTTACCGCGGGTGCCGGGTCGGGCTTGCCGTCGCCTTTGGCCATTACCGTGCGGAAGAACAGGAAGACGTTGTAGGTCGATGACTTAACCGCAAAATAGCCAGCGGGCACCGCGCCGGTGTAGTCCGGCGGCAACAGCAGATACAGGCCGCCGCGCGCGCGATCCGGGCCGATGGCACCGACGTCGGTCAGGGTGCGTTGGAAGAAGTCGGTGAACATGCCGATCACGTTCGCAGGCGCCTTTACTACCAGCGGGCCGGTCTGTTTGAGGTCCAGATAGCTCATGGAGTAGATCACGTCCGCGTTGGGCGTCGGCACCATGGTGCGCGCGTCCATACGCTGTTTCCAGATCGGCAGTACGTTGTAGCCAGCGCCGAACACCTTTTCCGAACCGTCTTTCATGCCGATTACGTTCAAGGCCGGCAGCATGGTCATATAGGCGTGGATGGCGCGCTGGTAGTACAGCTCGTCACGCAACGCCTCGGCTTCTTTGGGTTCGAGCCAGTTGCCGTTGTTGAGTTGCTTGAGCAGCGGCGAGGCTGGCGCCGCCGGGGTTGCCGCCTGCGCACAGGCGATACCCAGCGTCAGGCATAACATCGAAGCAGAAAGGGCTTTCAGGGTAACAGTCATCATCGACGTCCTTGCTTGGGGAAGCAGCGTTGGACGGAGTCGAATTTGTGGACGTCAGTGAGTAAGGGCCGATCTCACACTCAGCTATCCGTGCTCCGGTGAGGGAACGATGGGAGCATAGTCCGGCGTTTGGGAACTGCAATTAGCTGGCAAACCGCCAGTTTGGCCAACCTGAATCGCTCAAATCAGGTACTTGAAATCGCCCAGTCGCTGAACCGTTTCGGGCAGTTGTTGCTGCAGTAGCTTGTCGAGATACAACTGCGCGTCGTGGGGTGGGTTTTTCAAGGCGCGGCGATGGCGCTGCGCGGCTTCGAGCACGGCGGCAGCGTCCAGGTCCCAGAGGTCGGCAATAAACTCGTCGGGGTGCATGGCCTCGATGGCGAAGGGGGCGAGCGCCGCGTTGGGGAAGTCTTTCAGGTTAAAGGTGACGATGGCCGAGGCGTGGCATTTGATGGCGGCGGCGAGTACATGGCGGTCATCCTTGTCCGGCAATTCAAGGCCGGCAATCAGCGACTCGTAATCACTGACCACCGCGTCCGGTATGGCGGCATCCATCAGCGCCGAGGTACGGTCCAGTTGCTCCTGGGTGAGGTCGCTTCGATTGCGCAACAGGTTGCGCTTCCACTCATCGTGGATTTGCGCTGACCAGCGCGCGCGGTACGTGCCGGTCAGCGCCAAACGCATCAGAAAATCGCGCAGGGGAGCTGGGTAAAGAACATTCGCGTCATAAATTGCCGTGTAGTGGGACTGCCTCATTCATACCCCATCTCCAGCGCTTGTGCCTGGGCAGCAAGCTCGTCCAGGCGGGTGTGGCTGGTCAGTTCTCGGTGGGCTTTATAGGCCATCAGGTCGGCAAATTTCACCCGCCGGTGACGTCCTGTCTTGGTGTGCGCGATCACGCCTTCATCGAGCAATTTAACCAAGTGTGGGCGCGAGACGTTAAGCAGGTCGGCACCTTCCTGGGTGGTCAGCTCGGCGTGGATCGGCACCACTTTGACGGCATTGCCCAATGCCAGCTCGCTGAGGATTTCGCCCAGCAGGCGCAAGGCAAAGGTGGGTAATTCAACGGCTTGGCGCTGCTCACCGTCGACCAGCTCGATGCGCTGGGTGTCGCGCTCGGTGGAAATAAACGCAGCCAACTGACGGCTCGACTCCGCAGCTGCGGCAATTTCCTTCTCGCCAGGGAGAATGGGGTGAGTGAAGTCGGGGCTGGTCATGGCGATCTCCAGAAACGTAATACAAACGGGGACCGGGGCGCGTCAGCAAACCCGGTGCAAGCGTTATATTCGAAACAAACGAAAATCGCAATAAACGAAACGGAGCGCCGGACAGGCGTCGTTGTTTGCCGTGTACACGGTCCAAAGCCGCTGGAAAGAAAGGCGGGCGATCCCCTCTCGCCGTCCGGGACGGTGCGCGAGAGGGGAGCCAGACTCAGTACTGCGCCCGCACCGCCAACGTCAGGCTGCGTGGGTCGCCATAAAAATTGGTGCCCCAGGAGGCATCCACCCGGTCGTAGTACTTGCGGTCGAACAGGTTGTCGGCGATCAGCGAGGCCGACAGGTGCTTGTTGAACGCATAGCCCACCTGTGCCGAGGCGATGGCGTAGCCGCTCTGTTTGAATTTCACTTCGCGCTGGTAGTAGGTCTCGCTGACCACCCGCACACCGCCGCCGACGTTAAAGCCTTGCAGTGCGCCATCGGCGAACTCGTATTTGCTCCACAGGTTGAAGTTGTGTTTCGGCGTGATGGTGCTGAAGGTGTTGCCTTCGGTGCCGTCCTCTGCTTGCAGGTATTTGGTCGAGGTAAAGGCGTAGCCGGTGACGATGCTCCAGTTGTCGGTGAGGTTGCCGCTCAGCTCGGTTTCCCAGCCCTGGCTACGGGCCTTGCCCTGGGCTTCGTACGCGCCGCTGGTGTTGTTGTATTCGGCGCGGTTTTCGTCGTAGATGCGGAACACCGCGACGCTGGCGTTCAGGCGGCCATCGAAGAACTCACGCTTGAGGCCCACCTCGTATTGCTTGCCTTTGCGCGGGCCGATGGGGGCGTCGTCGTTGCCGATTTCGCTCTGCGGTTTGAATACCCCGGTGTAGCTGGCGTAGGCCGAAAGCTCGGGGGTCAGCTTGGCGATCAGGGCGCCGTAGGGCACCACTTTGCGGCTGATGCTGGTATGGGCGCTGCCGTAGTTGTTGAAGAAGGCGTTGGCGTTTTGTGCGTCGCTGTCGTACCAGGTCACGCGGCTGCCGCCGATTACATCGAGCCAGTCGGTGACGCTTAGCTTGGCGCGGGTGTAGAAGCCGTACTGGTTGGACTTGGACCAGTTGCCGTTGTCCATCGCGTAGTGCTGCTTGGGAATGTCGATGCTGCCGGGGTGGAAAACGTTGATCGGGAAGTAGTCGCCGCCGCCGTAGGTAAAGTCTTTGTCCAGGTGCTGGTATTCGCCGCCCACGGTGAACTCGTGGCTGCGGCCCAGGGCTTCGAACGGGGTGGTGACAAAGCTGTCGAGGCCAATGGATTTGATATGGGTGTAGTAGTTGTAGGCCACCGCCCAGCTGTCGCCGGTGGCGGGGTCGACGGCGTTGTCGGCCCAGGTGAAGTTACGCTCGGGGGTTTCGGCGTCGCGGTAGGTGACGGTGGTTTTGAACTGGCCGCCGTTGTCCAGGCTGTGGTCCAGCTCGGCAAAGGTTTCCCAGACTTTTTCGTTGAGCTCGTTCCATTTGGCGTCGACGAAGGTGGAGCGTGATACGTCCAGCAACCTGCCGTCGGCATAGGCGGGCAAGCCAAAGGCCGGGGTGGAGTGGTTTTGCTGATAGGCGCCGCCCACCGACAGGGTGGTGGCTGGGCTCAGGTCGACCTCAAGCCGCCCATAGGCCATGGGCCGTTCGTTCTGGGCGTAATCGACAAACGACTGGTTGTTTTCGTAGGCGGTGATAAAGCGCCCGCGCACGCTGCCTTGGTCGTTGAGCGGGCCGGTGACGTCCACCGACGAGCGATAGTGATCGTAGGAGCCCGCCGCCAGTTCGCCGCCCAGGGCAAAGGCGTCGAGGGCGCGTTTGCGCACCACGTTGATGGTGCCGCCAGGCTCGCCAGCGCCTTGGTAGAGGCCCGAGGGGCCGCGTAGCACTTCAATACGGTCGTACATCGCCAGGTCGAACGAGGTGCCCATATCGCCCTGGCCGGTTGGCTGCGAGACGCCGTCGACCTGTACCTGGTCGACTAGAAAACCGCGCATATACACATCGTTAAGGCTGGAGCCGGAGTTATAGGTTTTGATCGTCACCCCGGTCACTTGGCGCATGGCGTCTTGCAGGCTGTTCATATGCTGGTCGTCGAGGCGCTGGCGAGTAACCACCGAGACCGACTGCGGGATGTCCTTGAGCTTGATATTGCCCTTGC
>JBCECW010000394.1:0-3788 GCA_039207785.1 Pseudomonas sp.
GCCGAACACTACGAGAACTACCCGCAGGACCTCGACGCCTGCCTCAAGCAGTTCGTCGCCGAGACGCCGTCGCTGAGCAAGGTGCTGGGCAATGCCGTGTGGGATACCCCGGCGCGCGAGATCAACGGCTACTCGGCCAACGTCAAGAGCCTGCACGGTCCGGGCTTCGCCCTGCTGGGCAACGCCGCCGAATTCCTCGACCCGGTGTTTTCCTCCGGTGTGACCATCGCCATGCGTTCGGCCAGCATGGCCGCCAACCTGCTGGATAAGCAGTTGAACGGCGAAGCCGTGGACTGGGAAGCCGAGTTCGCCATCCCGCTCAAGCGCGGCGTGGATGCCTTCCGCGCCTATGTGGAGGGCTGGTACGACGAAAGCTTCCAGGATGTGATTTACCACCCCGGCAGCTCGCCGGAAATTCGCGCCATGATCAGTTCGATCCTGGCCGGCTACGCCTGGGACCTGAAAAACCCCTACGTCGCCGAACCCAAGCGCCGCCTGCGGGTATTGGCCGAGCTGTGCGCTAGCGCTTGAATGCAAACCGAAAGGAAGGGACGCCCATGAACGCACCGATTCAGCCCCCGCAACACAATTCATCGGGTAACCCGGCGGGCAATAAGTACGTCGAGGAAACCCGCTTTGGCTTCTGGTTTCTGCAAAGCCACGTGTGGCAGCACCATGTGCTGCGCGTGGCGATCAACGACCTGAAAACCCTGCTGGGCCAGCCGCTGCCAGAAGGCGCGGTATTGCTCGATGCCGGCTGCGGCCAGGGCAAGTCCTTCCGTCTGTTGCACAACGCCTTTGCCCCGGCGCAGTTGATGGGGCTGGATGCAGACCCCCATAGCCTGGTGATGAGCCGTGCCGAAGCCGAGCGCGAGGGGCTGACGGTGCAATTGCACAGTAGCGACTGCGCGTCGATCCAACTGGCCGATGCCAGTGTCGATGTGATTTTCTGCCACCAGACCTTCCACCATCTGGTGGAGCAGGAAGCCGCGTTGGCCGAATTCTGGCGGGTGCTAAAACCAGGTGGCTGGCTGCTGTTTGCCGAGTCGACCAAGTTTTATATCGACACCTGGGTGATCCGCTGGCTGTTCCGCCACCCCATGCATGTACAGCGCACCGCCGAAGAATATCTGCAGATGCTGCGCGACCAGGGCTTTGAGTTTGGCCCGCAGAACGTCTCCTACCCGTACCTGTGGTGGAGCCGCTCCAGCGACTTCGGTTTGCTCGAACGCTGGAAGCTGATGAAGCCCAAGGCGGTTGGCCAGCGCAATGAAACCCTGGTTAACGCTGCCGTGCGTAAACCCCTGTGATCCGCACGCTGCTGACGCTGTGCGTGCTGCTGTTGCTCGGTGCCTGCGCCGGGCATGCGCCGCTGCCCGACAGCCCGCCGAACCTGGCGCTACCGTTGCAACTGCATGTGCAGCGCGAGCAGGCCGGGCAGACTCAGGATTGGCTGCTGGTGGTGCAACAGGAAGGGCCGGCGCTGCGCTGGTCGCTGATGGACCCCATGGGTATTCCCATCGCCCGGCAACTGCTGACCGGCAACCAATGGCAGAATGACGGCCTGTTGCCGCCCAACGCCGAGGCGCGCGAATTGTTCGCCGCCTTGCTGTTCGCCCTTACCCCGGCTGAACAACTGCCCGCGCATTACCCCCGCGCCGACTGGCAGCAAAACGCCCAGCAACGCCGCCTGAACCAGGACGGCAGCGCGCGCTGGCAGGTGACCTACGAACAACCCCTGATTTTCAGGCTTAGCACCCCGCCGGGGCTGAGCTACCGCGTCGAGACGTTGCCATGACTGCCTACCTCAATGCCCTGGGCCTGCTGTGCGCCCTGGGCAACGACAAACATCACGTCAGCGAACGCCTGTTTGCTGGCGACACCAGCGGTATGCAGGTGCAAGCCGGCTGGGTGCCGGAGCGCCCGTTGCCAGTGGGCGCCGTGCAGGCCGAGCTGCCGCCGCTGCACGGTGTCAGTACGGCCCATAGCACCCGCAATAACCAGCTGCTGCTGGCCGCTGCACAGCAGATCGACGGCGATATCCAGCAGGCCATCCAGCGCTATGGCCGCGCCCGTATCGGCGTGGTACTGGGCACCAGCACCACCGGCATCGACGAAGCCACACAAGGCATCAGCCGCTACCTGCAAGACGGTGAATTTCCCCCCAGCTACAGCTATGGCCAGCAGGAGCTGGCGGCGCCGGCAGAATTCCTCGCTGCGCACCTGGGCCTTGGTGGCCCGGCCCTGGTGATTTCCACCGCCTGCACCTCCAGCGCCCGCGCCCTGCTCAGCGCCCAGCGCCTGCTTAACAGCGGCCTGTGCGATGCGGTGCTATGTGGCGGCGTGGACTCGCTGTGCCAATTGACCCTTAACGGCTTTGGCTCGCTGGAAGCACTGTCGGATCAGCGCTGCAATCCGTTTTCGCGTAACCGCTCGGGCATCAATATCGGCGAAGCCGCCGTAGTGTTTCTGATGAGCAAGGCGCCGGCGCCGATTGCCCTGCTGGGCGCGGCGGCCAACTCCGATGCCCACCATATTTCCGCGCCCGACCCCGAAGGCAAAGGCGCCGAAGGCGTGATGCGCCAGGCCCTGGCCAAGGCCGGGTTGAAACCTGAAGACATCAGTTACCTGAACCTGCACGGCACCGCCACCCAGCACAACGACGCCATGGAAAGCCTGGCGGTGGCCAAGGTGTTCCCGGCCGGTGTGCCGTGTTCGTCGAGCAAGTCCATGACCGGCCATACCCTGGGCGCTGCCGGCGCCCTGGAAGCGGCCTTCTGCTGGCTAAGCCTGACGGCCAAGCGCCTGCCCCCGCATATCTGGGATGGCCAGCCTGACGAGCAATTGCCAGCCCTTAACCTCACCAATTTAAACGCCCACCTGGAAGGCCAAGGCCCGTACCGCATGATGAGTAACTCGTTCGCCTTTGGTGGCAATAACATCAGCCTGATCCTGGGCGAGGTGGCTTCGTGAGCAGCTGGCCGATTGCCGAACTGGTGCCCCACGCCGGCGACATGATTCTGGTGGATGAAGTGCTGAGCTTCGCCGACGAGGAAGTGACCACCCGCTTGCAGGTGCGCGCCGGTGGTCTGTTCAGCAGCGCCGATGGCAGCCTGCCGGCCTGGGTCGGTATCGAGCTGATGGCGCAGAGCGTGGCGGCCTATGCCGGCTACCAGGCGCGTAAAGTCGGCCAGCCAGTGGAGCTGGGCTTTCTGCTCGGCACACGCAATTACCAGTGCAATGTCGAAGCTTTTCCCCTCGGCGCCGAACTGCAGATTCACGCCTTGCGGTCCTTGCAAGACGACAACGGCATGGGCGTGTTCGAATGCCACCTGACCGGCCCCGGCATCCATGCCGAAGCGCGCCTGAATGTTTTCCGCCCACCGCACGTGGCCAGCTACCTGGAAGAACCCGCACATGACTGACACCATTCTGGTAACCGGCTCCAGCCGTGGCATCGGCCGCGCCATCGCCCTGCGCCTGGCCCGCGCCGGCTTCGACCTAGTGCTGCACTGCCGCAGCGGCCGCAGCGAGGCCGAAGCGGTGCAGGCCGAGATCGTCGCCCTTGGCCAACAGGCGCGCATCCTGCAATTCGATGTGGCCGAGCGCGCCGCCTGCCGGGAAATCCTGGAAGCCGATATCGAGGCCCATGGCGCCTACTACGGCGTGGTCTGCAATGCCGGCCTGACCCGCGACGGCGCCTTTCCGGCGCTGAGCGAGGACGATTGGGATGTGGTGCTGCGCACCAACCTCGACGGTTTTTACAACATCCTGCATCCGCTGGTCAT
>JBCECW010000394.1:3798-4510 GCA_039207785.1 Pseudomonas sp.
TGCCGATGGTTCGCCGACGCAAGCCGGGGCGTATTGTCTGCATCACCTCGGTGTCCGGGTTGATCGGCAACCGTGGCCAGGTGAACTACAGCGCCTCGAAAGCCGGCGTGATTGGTGCGGCCAAGGCCCTGGCCATCGAGCTGGGCAAACGCAAGATCACGGTGAACTGCGTGGCGCCGGGCCTGATCGACACGGCCATGCTCGACGAAGACCTGCCGCTTGAAGAAATGATGAAGATGATCCCCGCCCAGCGTATGGGCACCCCAGAAGAAGTCGCTGGCGCGGTTAACTTTCTGATGTCGGACGAAGCCGCCTACATCACCCGCCAAGTGCTCGCGGTCAATGGAGGCCTGTGCTGATGAAACGCGTGGTAGTTACCGGCATGGCCGGCATCACATCCCTGGGCAGCGACTGGGCCAGCATCGAAGCCAACTTCAGCGCCAACAAGAGCGGCATTCGCCGCATGCATGAGTGGGATCGCTTCGCCGAGCTGAACACCCGCCTGGCCGGCCCCATCGACGATTTCGTGGTGCCCAAGAGCTGGAACCGCAAGCAGTTGCGCAGCATGGGCCGGGTGTCGCGGCTTGTTGTGATGGCGGCGGAGAAAGCGCTGGCCAACGCCGGCCTGCTGGACGATGAAAGCATTCGCGATGGCCGTATGGGCGTGGCCTGCGGCTCGTCCACCGGCAGCACCGAGGAGGTCAAGGCCTTC
>JBCECW010000395.1:0-4508 GCA_039207785.1 Pseudomonas sp.
GCGCAGGTACGCAGCAGCCTGGAAAGCATCCTGGATGCCATTGCCGGTATTGCCGACCAGAGCCGGCAGATATCCGCCAGTGCCGAACAACAAACCGCCGTGGCCGTCGAGATCGACCGGCACGTTCAACAGATCAGCGAAGCCGCTGAACACACCGCCTCGGCATCCGTTCACGCCCAGCGCAGCAGCGTGGAACTGGCCGCGCTGGTGCAGCGACTGAACGGCGCCATGGGCGCATTCCGGGTTTAGGGTTCTGCCAAGGAGCAAGCGAGTCATGCGATGGATGATTGCCTGGGTTTCAACGCTGGCTCTCGCCGCCGGCGGGGTACATGCCGAGCCGTCTGCGGCAACCCTGCACCAGTGGGTTTGCCAGGCCGTGGTGGAAACGGTGATGCAGCAGGACAGCGGCGCCAGCCGGCAGCTGGCTGGTGCCGCAGTGCACCTCGACCACGACCTGCGAAGCAAGGTACTGGCCTTTGACCAGGAACTCAGTCAGGTGGCCCGCCTGGTACAACCGGGCGAACCCCTGCCGGCAGAACGTTTGGCCAGCTTCAGTCGCGTACTCAATGATCTGCTGCGAGAGCTGCAACCGCGACAAAGCCAAGGTGCCTTGAGCGATCTGCCCGAGCGTGTGGAATTTCTCACCTTGCTCTATGTGGCCCGCAACGAAATCGGCGCCCTGCGCCCCGCGCGTGAATGGCAGGGCAGTTACCTGGGCCTGGATATTACCGAGCTGGCGCAAAGCATCGACGCGCAGATGCAGCAGTTCGACGGGCAAACCAACAGCGCCAACCTGCAGGATGCGCTAACGCGTTGGCGTTATATCCGCAGCCAATTCTTGCACTACAAAACCTTGCCGCCTTCTTCGCTGAGCGTAAGCCGGCAGGGGCAGGTTATTGCGCAGCGGTTGCGTGATGAACGGAGCGATCAGGTGGGCGCAATGCGCGGCAGATAGGGGCTCTGGCCAACGGCGGCGAACAGTTTGCTTAGACGACTACCTGGCGGTTACTGCTGCCAGCCGTTGCAAGGCGCACATGCAAGCCGTGCCGCACACCACCGAAGCTATCGAAGCACCGTTCAATAACCGAGTAGAACTGCGAGTCGCCGGCCTGAAAGTAGCGGTAGATGGCAAAGGCGACCAAATCGGCGAGCTGAATCATTCGTGATGCTTTCGAGTCGAGAAATAGCGGTACTTCCGCAAAGTTTCGGATTCTTCCGAATGAATGGCCATCGTGTTTAAAGCTTCTCGCCAGGTTCTGGATGCTTTTTTCTGTAGTGGACTTGTCGAAGATGGCTACGCCTCTTTGAGAATCGCCCTGGCTATGAAGGCGAGCAAGGTACATATCGAACCGTGAGGCCAGTTGCTCGAAGCAGTTCTTTATCGGGTCGTCATCGCCGTGTGCGCCGCGTTCAATCACTGATGCAAACAGCCGGATAGCGCCGTTGGAGCGGGCAATTATGCTCAGGCAATCAATGATTGCCTGGATGCGGTCGATCATGGGGAAGGGCCGCCATTCGCTCTTTCCTGATCGCATTGGCGAGCCATGCAGCTCAATGGCGTAGGGATCCTGCGGGCTGAAGCGGGCGGCTATATCGTTGAGCTGTGCCTCGACCCAGTGGGTCTTACGCTCAAAAATCGACACGCCAGACAGGATGTAGAAGTTTTGCTTCGGGTCGCTTGGCGAGCCCGATTCATCAACGTAGAGAAGGTGCATCCCTATACCTCCAGGCAAAAAAAAACCGCGCATCAAGATGCACGGTTTTTAGGAGTAGGTAAGCCAGCGAGAGAGTGCTCTCACGCACCGCTAAGGCAGCACTGCCGACTCGGGGCGAACTATAGCCCAAGCCCAAAAAATGCGTCAATCGCGTGCCGGCCGACTTTGCGACCCCAGGACCCTGAAATAGGCTTGTTCGTGCTGCCGGCCAGGTGCAATGCATAAACCGGTGTCGCTCAGCCCAACCTGCGGCTATTCAGGCAGCGTTTACCTTTGGCAAGAGCGCTATTTGTGCCGCTGATGATGCGCCACAGGTCGCTCTGCAATGGGCTTTTCGGCTCGCAAACGGGTAAGCGTTCAGCTATTCGCAGAGCGTTCTGGCTTGGGGCGATATTGACGCCTGCTTACTGCAAAAAATAAGGTGATCACCTTAATTGAGTGATTTGGGCTTATCCATTGTCGGGGTTTGCCCGGGTCGCCTATCGGTTTTGCAGGAGCGCCGACGCCGTGTCCAAGCTTGCCCAGTACTACAACCAGAAAGTCGCCGTGGTGACCGGTGCTGGCGCCGGTATCGGCCGGGCCATCGCCACTTTGCTCGCTGCCAATGGCGCGCGGGTGTATTGCGTCGATATCGACCTGCAAGCAGCCAAGGCCGTGGCCGCCAGCCTCAATGGCGCCCAGGCGTTTACCGTGGATGTCAGCGATGCCAGCGCCGTACAGCAGTTTGCGGACCAGGTGTTCACTCGCGAAAGCCGGGTAGACCTGCTGTTCAATAACGCCGGGGTAGGGCATTCGGGTTTGTTTGTAGACACCGAACTGGCGGATTGGAACTGGGTGCTCCAGGTAAACGTGATGGGCGTGGTGCACGGCATCCATGCCTTTCTGCCGCGCATGCTTAAACAAACCGGCCCGTGCCGCATTATCAATACCGCCTCGGGCGCCGGGCTGATTCCCATGACCCGTGCCGCGCCGTATTGCGCCAGCAAACATGCGGTGGTGGGGCTGTCGCAAACCCTGGCGGCGGAGCTGCATGGCACGTCGGTAGGGGTGACCATTCTCTGCCCCGGCACCATCAATACCGACATCATCAAAAACACCACCATGCGTGGCGCCACCGCGCCGGCCCGCCAGCAGCAGGCGCTGCAGCATTACGCCAGCAATGGCGTGGCGCCAGAGCGGGTGGCGCATGACGTGCTGAGCGATGTGGTGAACGACAAATTGTTCTGCACCACGCCGCGTAACGAGGTGTGGGTGGGCTGGCTGCTGCAGCGCCTGTCGCCGACCTTTATGCAGGGCCTGATGCGCAAACGGATGGAAAAGATCCTTGGCGATGGCAGCTCGTAAAGGGCTTAGACGATAAACGTAGGCGCCAGGTAGGAGTTGGCGGTGCGGCTATCCAGCGGTGCCACCAGGTAGGGCTGGAACAGCGCGGCCATCTGCCGGTAGCCCTGGTCCAGATGCTTTTTGCTGACCCGGGTAATGCCGTAGCGCGCGTGCAGGTAGTCGATCCAGTAGGTGGAAATGATCCAGCAGTTTTCCAGCAGCACGTCGAGGTCGGCCTCGCTGGCCTTGAGCTGGCCGTGTTCGATCATCTCTTGAAGCTTTGATCGGCCACGGCTTTGCACCTCGTCGGCCAGGCGGTGCAGGCGGCGGCGCAAGGTGGGGTCCAGGGTCAGGATGGCGGTGGTGTCGCGGTAGAAAAAGCGCCACTCCCACATCAGTTCGAACCAGTCGCGCAGGCTGTCTTCGGTGGCGGCTACTTGCAGTTGCTGTTCGGCAAATTGTTCGAAGAGCGCGCTCAGGACATCGCTCTTTTTCTTGAAGTAGTAGTACAGGTTGCCTTCGTTGATCCCCACCGCTTCGGCGATGGCAGCGGTGGTTACCGCCGAAACGGTCTTGGCGTTAAACAGCGTGCGGCAGGTGCGCAGGATTTTATCGCGGGTGGTCTGGCGCTTCATGGTGCGGCGTCCATCATCGGCTGGGTTTTAAGGTGTTTGCCCTAGATGGCGCCATCATAACGAGGCGAAAGCCGCGTTACCTAACAATAATCAGGAGACGTACACATGGCTTTTATCGAACGCGACACCCAAGGCGCTTCTGACGAACAGGCGATTGCCGAGCTGCAACGCCTGTTCACCCGGCAAAAGCAGGCCTTTCTACGCGAGCCGTTGCCCAGCCTGAACCAGCGCCTGGAACTGCTGGGTGCGTTCGCCGGCATGATGGTCAGCAACCGCCAGCGTATTCAGCAGGCGCTGGCGGCGGACTTTGGCGCACACCCCACGCAGTTCGCTGACCTGGTGGAATGCCTGGGCGTAGCGGGGCGTGTGCAGTACGTAGCAGAAAACCTCGGCGCCTGGATGCAGGCCCAGGCACGGCCTATGGAGCCGGCGCTGTATGGCAGCGCCAAAGCCTATATCCAGCCGCAACCCAAAGGCGTGATCGGCAATATGGCGCCGTGGAATTTCCCCTTCGATATCGGCTTTGGCCCGGTGGTGGAAATGCTCGCCGCCGGTAACCGCGCCATTATCAAACCCTCCGACCTGACGCCAGCCTGCAGCGAGCTGACCCTGGAAATGGTGCGCGCCACCTTCGACCCCGAGCAGGTGGCGGCGGTCGCCGGTGGCCTGGCCCTGGCGCAGCACTTCCCGACCCTGGAATGGGACCACCTGATGTACACCGGCAGCACCCAGGTTGGCCGTTCGGTGGCGGTGGCAGCGGCGCATAACCTGGTGCCGGTCACCCTGGAGTTGGGCGGCAAATGCCCGGCGCTGATTGCCGAAGACGGCCTTGATG
>JBCECW010000396.1:0-4484 GCA_039207785.1 Pseudomonas sp.
GGTTGAATTGCTTTTGCAGGCTTAGCAGTTCTTCGGAGCCGGGATCGTGCAGGCCGATCCAGACAAAATGCTCGGGCTTGGCGGCCCAGTCCTTGCCTTCATCAAGGCCGATATCGGCGACTTTCTTGCCGTGGGAATACACCGCTGCTGCAACGACTTTGGTCATGGTTGTTTTCCGTACGCTTTGTTTTTGTCTGGCGGCGAGCAGCGTAACGCAAGGCGCCTCCGCTGTATCGCTGTGGCTAAGACAAGCGCAACCCGCCGCGCGCTCCATTGCCGTGTAAATAAGCTGCCGGGGCAAAAAGCGCAGCTATGCTCACTGCACCGCCACCGGAGGGTAGAGCATGGCAACCACAACCTGGCTAAAGGTGTTGGCCGTACTGGGCGCACTGGCCGTGGGCAGCGCCAGTGCCGAGGAAACCACGGCGCCGCCGGCCGTGGCCTATGAACGCGACGCCAAGGCCCTGGCTGCGCTGCAAAGCATGGGCAGCCAATTGCGCGCGCTGAAACGCTTCGAGATTGACGCCCAGAGCACCACCGACACCGTGCTCGATACCGGCCAGACCCTGCAATTGCCCCATCGCACCCGACTCAAGGCCGAGCCGCCAAGCAAGCTGCAGATTACCGTGCAAAGCGGGCCGCAGAGTAAAAGCCTGTACTACGACGGCAGCCATTTTGTGCTCTATGGCTCGCTGCACAACGCGTACAGCCAACTGCCGGCGCCGGCCAATATCAGCGACCTGTTGGCCGTGCTGGACAGCGAATACGGCATTCAACTGCCCTTGGCCGATCTGTTTTATTGGGGCACCGAGCAGGCGCCGTTGGACCAGGTGCAAGCCGCGCTATTTGTCGGTGTGGAGCAACTGGGCGAGCAAACCTGCGAGCACTATGCCTATCGCCAGGCCGGCGTGGATTGGCAGCTGTGGCTGCAAACCGGGGCGCAGGCGTTGCCGTGCCAGGTACTGATCACCAACCTCAACGATGAAGCCCGGCCGCAGCACAAGGTGCGTTTGCACTGGAACCTCAATCCCGTGTTCGACGCCGCGACCTTTAGCTTTATTGCGCCCACCAACGCCCAACCCGTTCGCTTGGCGCCGCGCCAGCAGGAGGCGCAGCCATGAGCGCAGCCGTGAAACAGGTGACCTGCCTCACCCTGGGGGCATTGTTGGTCCTAAGCCCCCTGGCCGAGGCCTGGCAGGTCCGGGGCGGGGCGCGTACACAGGTGTTTCAACCGCATAACATGGGCATGCGCCCTGGGCAGAACGGCGGCGGTGTGCGCCATGAAATACCGCCACGGCCCGAGCCGCCACCACCACGGCCGGGCCCTGGTCCGGGGCCCCAGCCGCATCCCTATCCGCCGGGGCCTGGACCAGGTCCGCATCCTTATCCACCAGGACCGGGACCGGGACCAGGGCCGATGCCACCGCCGCCGCGGCCCATGCCTCCACCGCCACCGCCGCCGTATCACTACCACGATGGCTGGTACGACCCTGTGGTGGCTGGCGTGGTGATCGGTACCACCACCGCCTTGGCCATTGGTGCTGTGGTAAGCAGTGTGCCGAGCAATTGCGTGCCGGTGCTGGTCGGCGGCCTGACCTATCAGCAGTGCGGCAGCACCTGGTACCAGCCGCAGTACGTGGGCACCACCTTGCAATATGTGGTGGTGCCGCCGCCACGCTAACGGCGCCCAACAAAAAGCCCAGCGTTGATGCTGGGCTTTTTAACATCTGTAGCAGCGGTTTTAGCCGCGATGCTTCTGACTTTGCGTTGGCAGCCAATCGCCGCTGAAGCCGCCGCTAACGGCCTCTTGCTTGGCGGCGATATCGCGGTCCAGCTCGGCGATGGTCGCCTGGATCTGGGCGTGGCATTTTTCCATCAGCGCCGGGATATCCTCGTTGGTCAGGCCAACGGTCGGAATCGGCGGCAGCGAGCGAATGGTGATATCGCCGCTGTTCCAGTTATTGAGCTGCATGGTGGCGCTGTAGCTGCTGACACATACCGGCAGAATCGGCACGCCAGCGGCAATGGCCATCTGGAACGCGCCTTTCTTGAATGGCAGCAAACCCTTGCCCAGGTTGCGCGTACCTTCGGGGAACACCCAGATCGAGGTGTCCTTGTGTTGCAGGGTGTCGGTGGTGGTCAGCATGGCGCGCTTGGCCTTGATGGCATTGCCGCGATCAATCAGCACATTGCCCGCCAGCCAATACAGCTGCCCGAAGAAGGGCACCCATTTCAGGCTTTTTTTACCGATGCTGACGGTGCGCTTGGGCACCACGGCGCCGAGCACAAACAGATCGTAGTTGGACTGGTGGTTGGCAATGATCACGCATGAAGGCGAGTGATCACGCAGGCCGTCAGTTTCGGCTTTCACCTTCAGGCGCAACAGCCATAGAGCAGGGCGCGAATAGACGCGGGCACACAGGCGGCTGTTATCCGGGTTGAACGGCCGGCACAGGCCAATCACGATGCCCAGCACGCCCGCCAGAATAAAGTGCAGGCCCATCAACAACATGCGCAAAAGAAAAAGCATTGGTACGCCCGTTTGGTAAGAGGTCGCGCAGTGTACGGATGTGCACTATTTTCAGCAATTGCCGTTCGGTGGGAGTTTTGTTACAGCCTGCAAGCGAAGCGGGGCGCGGGTTACAGGCATAAAAAAGCCCGGCACAAAGGCCGGGCTATCAACACGCCTAACGCTTAAACCGCGTGTTTTTTGTCTTCTTCGATGGCCCAGTCCAGGGTTTCCAGCAAGGCCTTGCGCACTTTCAGCTTGGTGTTCTTGTGCGCCTTCATATTGATCTTCTTCAGTTGCTGCGCGGCGGCAACGGCGGTTGGCAGCAGCTGGTCGGCGGCCACCACTACGTCCAGGAAACCGGCGTCCACGGCGGTTTGCGGGTTGAACATCTCGCCATTGATTACCGAGCGGTGGAATGCCGCCTTGCGCAGACGGTCACGGGCCAGTTCGATACCGACGTGGTGCATAGTCATGCCGATCTGCACTTCGTTCAGGCCAATGCTGAACGGACCTTCAACGCCAATGCGGTAGTCCGAAGACAGCAGGATAAACGCGCCCTTGGCCACAGCATGGCCACCGCAGGCGACGATGATTGGGAACGGGTGGGACAACATACGGCGCGCCAGGGTGGAGCCGGCGGCCACCAGGTTGATGGCGTTTTCCGGGCCGGAGGTCATCACCTTCAGGTCATAACCGCCCGAGAGAATGCCCGGCTGGCCAGTGATGATCACCACGGCGCGGTCCTGCTCAGCGCGGTCCAGCGCGGCGTTAAAGGCAGCGATCACATCAGGCGAAATGGCGTTGACCTTGCCATTGCTCAGGGTCAGGGTGGCAATGCCGTCATCGAGTTGGTAGCTGATCAGGTCGCTCATGGCACAAATCCTTGCTCGGGCAGATGGATATAAAGAAGAAAAGGTGGGCAGACGTTACCGACGCCTGCCGTGCAGGTAAAGCGCTAAGGCTGACCGTACAGTCGCGCACCAGGTGCTTGCCGACACCCCTCAGGTTTGCCCGATGGACTAAGGCAAAACCTGCTTTTTTCGCTTAAGCGCATGAATCCGTTAAAAAATCTTTGCCTTTAGGAGAAGCTTCGGCTAGATTAGCGCGCCTCGACAGACCTAACCGGTTATCGAGAAACGGTGAAGTGTCCGAGTGGCTTAAGGAGCACGCCTGGAAAGTGTGTATACGAGAAATCGTATCGAGAGTTCGAATCTCTCCTTCACCGCCAAACATAGAGAACCCCAGAAGGCGCAAGCTTCCTGGGGTTTTTCGTTTCTGGCTAACCGTAAACCCTCCCGATATGCGTACACCGGGAGCGTACACAGCATGGTTTTGGCAATGGTCCGTCCGACGACAGATTCACGCGGCGTCTATGAGTACAAGCGCCGCTATCCCAAAGAACTCGCCCATGTGTTCAAGCCGTCCGCACGATGGAAACGTAGCCTTGGCACCCGTGACCCTGCGGAGGCAGCCCGGCTCTTTCCCCCTGTCCATGCCGAGTGCCAGCAACACTTCGCCATGCTTCGCGCCGTCCACCTGGAAGGGTTCCAACTCAACGTTCGAGACGCCCAACAACTGGCCGCCAGGTGGTTTCGGGAAACCCTAGCGGAACTGGAAGCCAGCGGGGATTACCTTACATACCTCGCGGCTACCCCTGACACAGTCGTGAACAGGGAAACTGGCCAGTTGGAAACATCCTCGGAGCTGCATACGGTCCAGGAACTGACCGACCCCGATAAGATCGCCAGGACCGTTGACCCGCATATCCGTGCAGCCTTGCAGGCGCACCATCACCCGGACGTGGCGATGGGCTCCGTGTTGCATGCTGTCCTTGTGGAGGCGTTCTGGCCGTGCCTATGCGACCTATCGACTCTTTGTCTGGCTCGGGCGAATGCGCATGGCCGCTACGTTTCCCCGCCGCCGCTGGTCCCGCATGCGCCTTTGTCCTTCGAGGCCAAGCGCGGCGGGGTGA
>JBCECW010000397.1:0-2741 GCA_039207785.1 Pseudomonas sp.
CGTTGATATCGAAGCGCAGGTGCACCGCGCTGGAGACTTTATTGACGTTCTGCCCACCCGCGCCCTGAGCGCGGATGGCGCTCAGTTCGATCTCGGCATCGGGGAGGTGGACGTTGTTGGAGATCACCAGCATGGCAGCACCCGTTAGTTGGCCCGCGCCAACTTCAGCCGATAACACACCGCCATAATCACCAACCACACCGGTATCGCATACACCGACACCTGGATGCCTGGAATCAGCAGCATCACGCCCAGGATAAACAGCACAAACGCCAGGCACAGGTAGTTGCCGTACGGGAACAACAAGGCGCGGAAGCTGGTGCGCACGCCGTTTTTCTCCATCTGCTGGCGAAACTTCAGATGGGAAAAACTGATCATCGCCCAGTTGATCACCAACGCCGCCACCACCAGCGACATCAGCAGTTCCAGGGCGTTCTGCGGCACCACGTAGTTCACCACCACGGCCAGCACCGTCACCAGCGCCGACATCAACAAGGCATTCACCGGCACACCGCGTTTATCCACCTTGGCAAACACCTTCGGCGCATCGCCCTGCTCGGCCAGGCCCAGCAGCATGCGGCCCGTGCAGTAGGTGCCGCTGTTGTAAACCGAGACCGCCGCCGTCAGCACCACGAAGTTGAGCAGGTGCGCCGCCACATTGCTGCCCAACAGGGAAAACACCTGCACAAACGGGCTGCCGCTGTAGGGGTCGCCGGCGCTGTTGATATGGTCGAGCAGCACGTTCCAGGGGGTCAGCGACAGCAGCACCACCAGGGCGCCGACATAGAAAATCAGGATGCGGTAGATCACCTGGTTGATCGCCTTGGGAATCACGCTCTTCGGCTGGTCGGCCTCGGCAGCAGTAAAACCGAGCATTTCCAGGCCGCCAAAGGAAAACATGATAAAGGCCATGGCCATCACCAGGCCGCTGACGCCATTGGGGAAGAAGCCGCCCTGGGTCCACAGGTTGGTCACCGTGGCCTGCTCGCCGCCGGCCCCGCTGAACAGCAGGTAGCAGCCCAGTACGATCATGCCGACGATGGCCACCACCTTGATCATGGCAAACCAGAATTCCGCCTCGCCAAACAGTTTTACGTTGGCCAGGTTGATGGCATTGACCAGCACAAAAAACACCGCGGCCGACACCCAGGTAGGAATCTCCGGCCACCAGTAGTGAATATATTTGCCCACCGCGGTGAGCTCGGACATGCCCACCAGAATGTACAAAACCCAGCAGTTCCAGCCCGAGAGAAAGCCGGCAAAGCCGCCCCAGTACTTATGGGCGAAATGGCTAAAGGAGCCGGCAACCGGCTCTTCGACGATCATTTCGCCGAGCTGGCGCATGATCAGAAAGGCGATAAAGCCGCAGATGGCATAGCCCAGGATCATCGCCGGGCCGGCGCTTTTCAGCACCCCGGCCGAGCCGAGGAACAGGCCGGTGCCGATGGCACCACCGAGGGCGATCAATTGGATATGGCGATTTTTCAGGCCGCGTTTGAGCTGGCCGGAGGCAAGACTGTCGTGCATGTAGCGTCACCGGGGGGCTTTTAACTGTGCCGGAATCGGACCCGCCGCACTTGTGGCGCAGCGGAGTGTGGCAAGGCAGGCCTGCTGGGAGCGTGAGCGCAAAACAGCACGCGCTCAGCGCCAAAATGCGTGGGTACGCAAGGAGGTCACAGTTAAAACGGGCGGCATTGTACACCGGTGGTGCCGGGGCGGGCTGCCCTCTCCCCCGGCTCCTCTCGCCTGCCCGGCCGGCTAGCGGGCGAGGGGAGAAAAACCAACCGCGTTCAGTCCCCTCTCCCGTTAACGGGAGAGGGTTAGGGAGAGCGGCTTTTTGCTCTTTCACTCAGCCGCAATCACCCCCCGCCGCACCTGATCCTCTTCAATCGACTCAAACAGCGCTTTGAAATTGCCCTCGCCAAAACCCTGGTTGCCTTTGCGCTGGATGATTTCGAAGAAGATCGGCCCGATCACCGTATTGGTGAAAATCTGCAGCAGGATACCGTCATCCCCCGGCGCGCCGTCGATCAGCAGGTTGAGTTCCTGCAGCACGGCAGTGGGCTCGCCATGGCCGGCCACGCGGCTGTCGACCTTGGCGTAATAGGTGTCGGGGGTGCTCATAAAGTCCACGCCATTGGCGCGCAGCTGGCGCACGGTGGCGTAGATATCATCGCTGGCCAGGGCGATATGCTGGATACCCTCGCCGTGGTACTCGCGGATAAATTCCTCGATCTGCGATTTATCGTCGGCCGACTCATTGATCGGGATACGAATTTTGCCGCACGGCGCCGTCATGGCCCGCGACAGCAGGCCGGTGAGCTTGCCCTCGATATCGAAATAGCGAATCTCGCGGAAATTGGCGATGCGTTCGTAGAAGCCCGACCACACATCCATCTGGCCGCGGTTGACGTTATGGGTCAGGTGGTCGATTTCGCTCAAGCCCACGGCATTGTCCTGGGGAGTGCGGCCTTCGATGTACTCGAAGTCGACGTCATAGATGCTCTTGTCGCCATAGCGGTCCACCAGATACAGCAGCGAACCACCGATGCCCTCGACGCAGGGAATATTCAGCTCGCCAAAGTTGGCGTGGCTGCCCACCAGCTTGGCGCCTTGCGCTTCAACATAAGCGGCCGCTTGTGCTGCGTTATGCACCCGAAAGGCCATGGCACAGGCGCTGGGGCCGTGCTTAAGGCCGAACTCGCGCACATGGCCGGTGGGGCTGCCATTGAGCACAAAGT
>JBCECW010000397.1:2751-4471 GCA_039207785.1 Pseudomonas sp.
GTGCTTGGCGGTTTCGGTAAAGCCCATGGCAGTGAACAGCTCACGCAGCTGCTGGATGCCTTCGGCAGTGGGCGCGGTGTATTCGACGAACTCGAAGCCGTCGGTGCCGATGGGGTTATGGGCTTCGACGGCGGTGGATTTAAAGGCGTGAGATTTGAGGGCGGGTGCGGCGTTCATGGTGCCTCCTTGAGCTTGTTGTTATGGGCTTGGAGGTCATAACAACCTGTGAGACTGGGGGTCACAAGGCGAGGATGGGGTGGCGAACGTGGCGAATTAGGCGAAGTTGGCAATAAATGCTTACGGCCCACCCTCACCCCCAGCCCCTCTCCCGCGCGCGGGCGAGGGGAGCCCAGGCGCGTGCGGTCTAACCCCCTCGCCCCCACGGGGAGAGGGCTGGGGTGAGGGGCAGCAGCACGCACATTCCACGGCGCTTACGCGCGTAAAGAAAACCTGCCACCCCGGCCGCAAATATTGCCAGCCGCCTATAGCTGCGCTTGCGCCATACCCGCGCCAAAGCGCACATCCCGCCCAAACGGCAACGGCTTGGCAATCGCATAGCCCTGCCCGTAATCCACGCCAATCTCGGCCAGCGCCTGAATAATCTCCGGGGTTTCGACAAACTCGGCGATGGTCAGCTTGCCCATTACATGGCCGATCTGGTTGATCGACTCCACCATCGCCCGGTCAATCGGGTCTTCGAGCATATCTTTGACAAAACTGCCGTCGATCTTCAGGTAGTCCACCGGCAGGTGCTTGAGGTAGGCAAACGAGGACATGCCGGCACCAAAGTCATCCAGGGAAAAGCGGCAGCCCAGGGTCTTCAACTCGCGGATAAAGTGCATGGCGCTGCCCAGGTTGGCGATGGCGCTGGTTTCGGTGATTTCAAAACACACCTGCTGCGGCGCGATGCTAAAGCGGGCGAACTGTTCACGCAGAAAACCGAGAAAGGCCTGGTCGCCAAAGGTCGGTCCCGACAGGTTGATGGCGCAGGTGGCAATCGGGTCGCTGTCGGCGCTGGACTGGCGCTGGGCCAATACGCCAAAGGCATGGGTAACCACCCAGCGATCAATCAGCGGCATCAGGCCATAACGCTCGGCAGCGGGGATAAAGCGAATCGGCGGCACCAACTGGCCGTCTTCGTCGCGCAGGCGTAGCAGCAACTCCAGGTGCACGCCCTGCCCGTGCGCCGCGGCCAGCGGGGCAATCTGCTGGTAATACAGGCAGAAGCGCTCCGCCTCCAGGGCATCGTGAATACGCTGCACCCAAGCCATTTCGCCAAAGCGGTCAGACATCTCCGAGTCATCGCTTTGGAACACCTGCACGCGGTTGCGGCCTTTTTCCTTGGCCATATAGCAGGCCATATCGGCTGAACGCAGGGCCTCGGCCAAGGTGATCCGCGACTGCGCCAGGCTGACCAGGCCAATGCTCACACCAATATTGAAATTGCGCCCGTCCCAGGCGAAGTGCAGGTCTTGCACGGTCAGGCGCAGCAATTCGGCGATACGCGCCGCCGGCGCGGCCGGGCAGTTCTCCAGCAAGATGCCGAACTCGTCGCCGCCCAGGCGCGCCAGGGTATCGCCGTCGCGCAGATGGTCTTGCAGCAGCACGCAAATCTGCCGCAGCAGTTGATCACCCGCCGCGTGGCCGCAGGTGTCATTCACCACCTTGAATTGGTCGAGGTCGAGAAACATCAGCGCATGCTGGCCGGGGTGGGCATCGA
>JBCECW010000398.1:0-4461 GCA_039207785.1 Pseudomonas sp.
ACGCCAGCTTGATATCGCGCTGGATGTCGCGCACGGCATCCTTGATCTTCGCTTCGTTAAATACCGCCTCGCTGGCAATCACCTTGGTGATCTGCTGGTCGCCACATTGCAGACGCAATACCAGGGTGCCATCCGGGCGCGGGGTTACGGCCACTTGCTGGTCGGGGAAGGATTGAAACAGGTAGTTGATCGCCAGTTGCATGCGCTTACGCTCCATTTTGTTTTTTCGATGCAAGACACAGAGCAGGGCGCGTGCCAGTTTTTATGTTTATAAAAAATCTAATAAATACAAATACCTATGGTTTATTGATATCAGAATGTCATTTGCAGACTGCATGGTGACAGCCGCTTTAACTTGCAAACTGCATGCGCCGCCCCGCGCGTGGGCCGGCACGCCTGTGCCATCAAATGGCTATAAAAATATCGACCTTTTTCAACGCGTTGTAGTCGTAACCCCTAAGACGCTGGATGCCCGGCGCCCGACTTCCGCCACAGACAAAGGTGACCTGAATTGGCCGAGACGCCATCTGCCACTGGGCAAATTGCCACACTGAAGAAAGTAGCCACCGGCATTACTGGCTTTGACGAAATTACCCTGGGAGGTTTGCCACTCGGGCGGCCTAGCCTGATCTGCGGCTATGCCGGCTGCGGTAAGACCCTGTTTGCCATGAGCTTCCTGGTTAACGGGGCGACGCAATACGGCGAGCCCGGGGTATTTATGAGCTTCGAGGAGCGTACCCAGGACCTGATGGAAAACGTCGGCTCCCTGGATTACGACCTGCAGGCGCTGGTGGATCAGAACCTGCTGGCCATCGACCACGTGTATGTCGACAGCAGCGAAATCGAGGAAACCGGCGAATACGACCTCGAGGGCCTGTTTGTTCGCCTGGGCTACGCCATCGACAGCATCGGCGCCAAGCGCGTGGTGCTGGATACCATCGAAGCCTTGTTTTCCAGTTTCCAGGACGCAGCGGTATTGCGGGCGGAATTGCGCCGTCTGTTCTATTGGCTCAAGGAGCGCGGCGTTACCGCAGTAGTGACCGGTGAGCGCGGCGAAGGCCTGCTGACCCGCTTTGGTATCGAGGAATATGTGTCTGACTGCGTGATCCTGCTGGATAACCGCGTAGCCGAGCAGATCACCACCCGCCGTTTGCGCGTGGTGAAGTACCGCGGTTCATCCCATGGCACCAACGAGTACCCGTTCTTTATCGATGAGCAGGGCATTACGGTGATGCCGATCACCGGGGTGGAACTGGGCCACCAGGCCTTGGATGAAGTCGTGCCTACCGGTATCGCCGGCCTGGACCGCATGCTCGACCGCAGTGGTTATTTCCGCGGTTCCAGCGTGCTGGTCACGGGCCTGGCCGGTACCGGCAAGACCACGTTCGCCGCCAGCTTTGCCAGCGCCACGTGCCTGCGCGGCGAGCGCTGCCTGCTGTTTTCCTTCGAGGAGTCCGAGAGCCAGTTGCTGCGTAACCTGGGGTCGGTGGGCTTGCAGCTGCAAACCCATATCGACAAAGGCTTGCTGCGCATCCAGTCGGCGAGGCCCAGCCTGTATGGCCTGGAAGTTCACCTGGCGCGCATGTACCGGGAAGTCGCCGAGTTTCAACCGGCTGCGGTGATCATCGATCCGATTTCGGCCTTTCATGGCCCGCAATCGGAAGTGCATGCCACCTTGCTGCGTCTGGTGGATATGTTGAAACAGCGCGGCATCACCGCGGTGTTCACCAGCCTGAGCGATGCCAAGGCCATCCGCGCTGACCTGGACCGGGCGATTTCGTCATTGATGGACACCTGGATTTCGCTCAACAGCGTCGATGCCGATGGCGAGTACAACCGCCTGCTGTATGTGCTCAAGGCCCGTGGCATGGGGCACTCCAACCAGGTGCGTGAATACCATATTGATAACCGTGGCATTAGCTTGGTGACGCCTTATATCGGCTCCAGCGGTGTGCTGACCGGTACTGCCCGGCTGAACCAGGAAGCACGCGAACGCCGCGAAGCCGAGCAGCGCAAGCTGGCGATCGAGCAGCGTAAGCGCGACAAGCAGAAAAACCGTGCGGAACTGGAGCGGCGGATCGCCGAAATGCGCGCCGCGCTGGATGCCCAGGAGCAGGAAGAGTCACTGCTCGATGGCGACGAAAGCCGCCAATTGCAAAGTGATGAGGATGTGCGTCAGCAACTGGCCGCGGCCCGAGGAGTCGTTGAATGACCACCACCACTACCGATGTGCAACCGATCAATCCCGAGGCAACCGGCCAGCCAGGGCATTACGCCCTGCGCCTCTATATCGCTGGCCAGACGCCAAAATCGGTGACAGCGCTGCGCAACCTGCAGCGCATTTGCGAGGAGTACCTGGCAGGGGTGTACAGCATCGAAGTGATTGATTTACGGGTGACACCGCAACTGGCGGCCGGCGACCAGATTCTCGCCTTGCCCACCCTGGTGCGACATCTGCCTACACCGCTGGTGAAAATCATCGGCGACCTGTCCAATACCGACAAAGTACTGGTTGGCTTGGATATTCGCCCAGAGCCGAAAAATTGAGCCAACTGCCGCCGCAAACGCAACAACCGCCGTCATCGCTGGCCGATGAGGTGACCTCGACGGTGGAACACTGCGAGCTGCGCTTGTATGTGTCGGGCAACACCACACGCTCGACCCGCGCCATCCAGAACCTGCGCACCTTGTGCGACACCTATCTGGCTGGCGCCTATACCCTGGAGGTGATTGATATCTACCAGAACCCGGATGCAGCCCGTGACGGGCAGATTATTGCCGTGCCGACCCTGAAGAAGCTCAAGCCACTGCCTACCCGGTTGCTGATTGGCGACTTGTCCGACACGGCTACCTTGCGTAGCGCCCTGGGTATCGAGTGAGGGCCTGGCCATGATCGAACGTGCCCCCGGCTTGAGCGACGCGCAATATATCCAGCTGCTTAGCGAGAAGCTGCGCGAGGCGGATGAAACCCTGGAGGCCATCCGCACCGGCGCGGTGGATGCGCTGTTTATCGACACCGGTGAAGGGGTGAGCGTTTACACCCTGGAAAGCGCTGACCGCCCGTACCGCACCCTGATCGAACAGATGCAAGAGGGCGCCGTGACCCTGTCGCTGGACGGCTTTGTGCTGTACGGCAACCAGCGCCTGGGGGCGATCGTGCACCGGCCACTGGAAAAAGTGCTGGCGCGTGATTTCAGTGAATTTATCGCCGCCGACGAGCGCGTGCGCTTTCGCCAGTTTCTCGCCAACAGTGCCGAAGAGGCGGTGCGCGCCGAATTTACCTTGCTGGGCGAAGATGGCCATCTGTATCCGGCCTACCTGTCCTTCCGCGCCCTGGCCCAGGAAAGCGGCGATGAGCCGATTATCTGCGGGGTAGTCACCGACCTGACCGAGCAGCGCCTGCTGGAAGCGCGGCTGAGCCAGGCGCAGAAGATGGAAGCGGTGGGGCAGCTTACCGGCGGCCTGGCCCATGACTTCAATAACCTGCTGCAGGGCATCAAGGGCAGCCTGGACCTGATCGCCCGCCGGCCGACCTCGGACAAGGTGGTGCGCTGGACCGAGGCGGGCCTCAAGGCTGCCGACCGCGGCGCCAAGCTGACCGCGCAATTGCTGGCATTTTCCCGCTCGCAAAAGCTCGAGCTGCAGCCGCTGCGGGTCAACAGCGTGATCCGCGATATGGGCGATCTGCTTGCCCGTACCATTGGCACCTCGGTGCGGATCAAGCTCAACCTGGAGCCCAGCGAACAGCTGGTGCTGAGTGACCCCACGCAGCTGGAATTGGCGATTCTCAACCTGGCACTCAATGCCCGGGATGCGATGCCCACCGGCGGCAGCTTGAATATCACTACCCAGCACCACCCGCAGCCGGTGGACGGAGCGCCCCATGGCCTGATGCAGGTGTGCGTGGCCGATACCGGCGTGGGCATGAGCGAAGAGGTGCGGCTCAAGGCGTTCAATGCGTTTTTCTCCACCAAGGGCATTGGCGCCGGCACCGGGCTGGGCCTGGCCCAGGTGCAAAGCATTGTCGAGCAGTCCAATGGCTGGGTGCAGCTGGTGTCCGCGCCGGGCGCCGGTACCCAGGTGTTTCTCAGTATTCCCTATACCCAGGAAGGCGAATCGGCCGAGCACCCGGCCAATGCTGTTGCCACGCCCGTGCCGCACACCGGCAAGCGGGTGATGCTGATTGACGATGACCATGATGTGCGGCGCGTGGTGACCGATATGCTGGAAGCCCTTGGCCATCAGGTGCGTGAGGCCGATAGCGGCCTGGCGGGGCTCAAGCTGATCGATGTGCAGGTGCCGGATATCGTGTTGCTGGACTTCGCCATGCCGCACCTCAATGGCGCTGAAGTGGCGAAGTTGCTGCGGGAAAAACACCCGGACCTGCCCTTGGTGTTTATCAGCGGTTTTTCCGATACCGCGCAATTGCAGGCCGCCGTCGGCAGCGCTGCCACGGTATTG
>JBCECW010000399.1:0-4438 GCA_039207785.1 Pseudomonas sp.
TCGCCGGGCTGAAAACCACCGCGCGCAAAGACGGCGACGACTACGTGATCAACGGCAGCAAGATGTGGATCACCAACTCGCCGTCCGCCGACTTTATGTGCCTGCTGGCCAATACCTCGGACGACAAGCCGCACGTGAATAAATCGCTGATCGTGGTGCCGATGAAGACCAAGGGCATCACCGTGTCGCCGCACCTGGACAAGCTCGGCATGCGCAGCTCGGAAACCGCCCAGGTGTTCTTCGACGACGTGCGTGTGCCGCAGCGCAACCGCATCGGCCACGAAGGCGCCGGCTTCATGATGCAGATGCTGCAGTTCCAGGAAGAACGCCTGTTTGGCGCGGCCAATATGATCAAGGGCCTGGAGTACTGCGTGGACGCCACCATCGAGTACTGCAAGGAACGCAAAACCTTTGGCCAGGCGCTGATCGACAACCAGGTCATCCATTTCCGCATGGCTGAGCTTTCCACCGAAATCGAAGCCCTGCGCGCCCTCGTCTACCAGGCCACCGAGCAATACATCAAAGGCCGCGACGTGACCAAGCTGGCGTCGATGGCCAAGCTCAAGGCCGGGCGCCTGGGCCGCGAAGTGACCGACAGCTGCCTGCAGTACTGGGGCGGCATGGGCTACATGTGGGACAACCCGGTGGCCCGCGCCTACCGCGACGTGCGCCTGGTGTCGATTGGCGGCGGCGCCGACGAAATCATGCTGGGCATCATCAGCAAGCTGATGGGCACCCTGCCGGGCAAGAAGAAGGGCTAAGCCATGACCACCACCCTATTGCTGGAACCCGCTGACGGGGTGCTCTATATCACCCTCAACCGCCCCGACGTGCGCAACGCCATGAGCCTGGCCATGGTCGAGGAATTGCGCGCCGTGCTGCGCACCAGCGCCGCTGACGCCAGCATTCGTGTGCTGGTGCTGCGCGGTGCCGGCGAGCACTTCTGCGCCGGTGGCGATATCAAGGACATGGCCGGCGCCCGCGCCCGTGCGCAAACCGAGGGTGAAGACGCCTACCGTCAGCTCAACCGCGCCTTTGGTGCCCTGCTGGAAGAGATGCAAAACGCCCCGCAGGTGGTGATTGCAGTACTGGAAGGCGCGGTGCTGGGCGGTGGGTTTGGCCTGGCCTGTGTGTCGGATATCGCCATCGCGCAGCAGGACGCCAAGTTTGGTTTGCCAGAAACCAGCCTGGGGATTATTCCGGCGCAGATTGCGCCCTTTGTGGTCAAGCGCATCGGCCTGACCCACACCCGCCGCCTGGCTCTCACCGCCGCCCGCTTTGACGGCGAAGAAGCCTTGCGCCTGGGGCTGGTGCACTTTGCCGAAGCCAATGTAGACGCGCGTTTGCAGCAGGTGCTGGAACAAGTGAAGCAATGCGCCCCGGCGGCCAACGCAGCGACCAAAGCGCTACTGCTGGCCAGCGAAAACGAACCGTTGAATACCTTGCTCGACCAGGCTGCCGGGCTGTTTGCCGCTGCGGTGGTGGGCGAGGAAGGGGTGGAAGGGACGATGGCGTTTATGCAGAAACGTAAGCCTAAGTGGGCGGTGTGATGGCCTCCCCCCTCTCCCTAGCCCTCTCCCCCTTGGGGCGAGGGGACTCAGCTCCCCTCTCCCGCTCGCGGGAGAGGGGCTGGGGGAGAGGGCATCCTGCAACCACAATAAGAAAAGGAGCCCGCTAACCATGCCAGCCTTCAAAAAAATCCTGATCGCCAACCGTGGCGAAATCGCCTGCCGGGTCATGCGCACCGCCCAGGCCCTGGGCTACCGCACCGTGGCGGTATACAGCGAAGCCGATGCCGACGCCCGTCATGTGCAACTGGCCGACCAGGCCGTGTGCATCGGCCCGGCACAGGTCAACCAGTCGTACTTGTGCATCGACGCCATCATCGCCGCCGCGCAAAAAACCGGCGCCGACGCGGTGCATCCCGGCTACGGCTTTCTCTCGGAAAACGCCGCCTTTGCCCAGGCCTGTGAAGCCGCCGGCATTGTCTTTATCGGCCCGACCGTCGAGGCCATCCACCTGATGGGCAGCAAGCGCCTGTCCAAGATCGCCATGCTCGAAGCCGGCGTGCCGTGCATTCCCGGCTACGAAGGCGCCGAGCAGGACGACGCCGTGTTGGCCCGCGAAGCCGAGCGCATTGGCTACCCGCTGATGATCAAAGCCAGTGCCGGCGGCGGTGGCCGTGGCATGCGCCTGGTCAATGAAGCCAGCGAGCTGTTGAGCCAACTGCGCACCGCCCGCTCGGAAGCGCAAAACGCCTTTGGCTCCGGCGAGCTGATTCTGGAGCGCGCCGTGCTGCAACCCCGGCACGTGGAAATCCAGGTGTTTGGCGACCAGCACGGCCATATCGTCTACCTGGGTGAGCGCGACTGCTCGGTGCAGCGCCGCCACCAGAAAGTGGTCGAGGAAGCGCCCTGCCCGGTGCTGACCCCGGCCCTGCGCCAAGCCATGGGCGAAGCGGCGGTAAAAGCCGCCGCCTCGGTGAACTACGTGGGCGCCGGCACCGTGGAGTTTCTGCTGGATGCCAGCGGCGAATTCTTCTTTCTGGAAATGAACACCCGCCTGCAGGTGGAACACCCGGTGACCGAGCTGATCACCGGGCAAGACCTGGTGGCCTGGCAGCTGCAAGTCGCCGCCGGCCAGCCATTGCCGCTGCGCCAGGAGCAGATCGAGCTGAACGGCCATGCCATGGAAGTGCGCCTGTATGCCGAGGACGCGGCGAATAACTTCCTGCCGCAAACCGGTGCCGTGCTGCGCTGGGAACCGGCCTTGCTGGACGGCATCCGCATCGACCATGGCCTGGTCGAAGGCCAGCGCATCACGCCGTTCTACGACCCCATGCTGGCGAAGGTCATCGCCTATGGCGCCACCCGCGACGAAGCCCGGCGCAAGCTGGTGCGGGCGGTGGAAGACTGTGTATTGCTGGGGGTCAATGGCAACCAGCGCTTTCTCGCCAACCTGCTGGCGCACCCGGAGTTTGCCGCTGGCCAGGCCACCACGGCGTTTATCGCCGAGCATTTCCATGCCGATGCCAGCCTGAGCCCGCAAGCGCCGTCGGCCGCCGAGCTGGCCAGCGCCGCCGCCCTGCTCTACCAGGCCGGTGCGCAAACCAGCGCCCATCAGCCGCAAGTGGCCGGCTGGCGTAACGCCGGTAATGCGCCGTGGCGCTTTGTGCTCAAACACGGTGAGAACAAATACCCGGTGGAGCTCAGCGTGCAGCAGTCCGGTGCACAGCCGCAGTTGCTGGCCAGCGTCGGCGAGCAGCAGGTGGAACTGCGCCTGCTGGGCAACGACGGCCGCTGGGCCACGCTGCAAATCGAAGGGGTTCGCCAGCGCCTGGCCTATCACCAGGCCGGTCAGCAGTTATGGCTGTATGGCCATGGCGGCAACCTGGAGTTGCACGATGTCACCCATGAGCCGGTCAGTGCCGCCGGTGCAGCCGCTTCGGGCGTGATCAAGGCACCGATGGATGGCGCGATTGTCGAGGTGCTGGTCAGCGAGGGCGAGCGCGTCAGCAAAGGGCAACTGCTGGTGGTGCTTGAGGCGATGAAAATGGAGCACCCGCTAAAGGCCGCCAGTGATGGCGTGGTCAAACGTGTGCAGGCCAACCAGGGCGATCAGGTCAAGGGCCGGCAGGTGTTGGTGGAGATAGAAACCGCGTAACGGCATCTATCGTCGTTGCCGTAGGGTGTGCTCCGCGCACCAAGCGATATTGAAAACAATAAAAAACCTGGAGATCCACGCGTATGTCCCTATCCGGCAAAACCCTGTTTATCTCCGGCGCCAGCCGCGGCATTGGTCGTGAGATCGCCCTCAAGGCCGCCGCCGATGGCGCCAATATCGTCATCGCGGCGAAAAGTGCCGAAGCCCACGCCAAGCTCGAAGGCACCATTCACTCGGTGGCCGCCGAGGTCGAAGCCGCCGGCGGCAAGGCCCTGGCCCTGCAACTGGATGTGCGCGACGAAGAAGCGGTGGCCGCCGCCATGGCCAAGGCGGCCGAGCATTTCGGCGCTATCGACGCCCTGGTCAACAATGCTGGCGCCATCAAGCTGGTGGGCGTCGAACATCTGCAACCCAAGCGCTTCGACCTGATGTTCCAGATCAACACCCGCGCCGTGATGGTTTGCAGCCAGGCCGCCCTGCCGTATCTGAAACAGAGCAAGGGCCATATTCTCAACCTGTCGCCGCCGTTGAATATGGACAGTAAATGGTTTGCCCAGCACGGCCCCTATACCGTGACCAAATACGGCATGAGCATGCTGACCGTGGGCATGAGCGAGGAATTTGCCAAGTACGGCATCAGCGTCAATTCGCTCTGGCCGAAAACCATGATCGCCACTGCCGCCATCGAGTTCGAACTGGGCAGCCGCGAGGCCTTCAAGTGCGCACGGGTGCCGGCGATCATGGCCGATGCCGCCCACGCCATTCTCAGCAGCAG
>JBCECW010000400.1:0-4436 GCA_039207785.1 Pseudomonas sp.
TCGCCGGGTTGTAGCGTCAGGCTGATGCCGCGCAGCACCTCCGAACCGTCGGCGCGGTAACGAAAATGCACCTGATCAAATTCGATATGCCCCTTGAGCGGCGGCAAGCTGCTGCGTGCTGTCTGGCTGCGCTCGGTCTGGCTGTTGAGGATGTCGCCCAGGCGTTGCACCGACACGCCGGTTTGCTGGAAATTGGTCCACAACTGCGCCAGACGCATGATCGGTTGGGCCACGCGGCCGGCGAGCATATTGAAGGCAATCAACTGGCCGACACTGAGTTGCCCGTCAATCACCAGGCGGGCGCCGAGCCAAAGGGTGGCCACCGTCACCAGCTTGCCCACCAGGCCGACGCTTTCGTTAGCCACGGTAGACAAGGTTTGCGTACGGAAACTGGCGCGTACATAAGCCGCGAGCTGGTTGTCCCATCTACGGGTTACCTGCGGCTCGACCGCCATGGACTTCAGCGTGTCGATACCGCTGATGCTTTCCACCAGAAACGCCTGGTTTTCTGCGCCCCGGTTAAAGCTTTCATTCAGGCGTGCGCGCAGCAACGGCGTAATCAGCAGGGAAATCAGGAAGTACAACGGCAGCGACAGCACCACCACCAACGTCAGCCAGCCGCTGTAGACAAACATCACCGCCACAAACACCAGCGAAAACAACACGTCCAACACCAGGGTGATGCTGTTGCCCGTGAGAAAGCTGCGGATGTTCTCCAGCTCACGTACACGCGCCACCGAATCGCCCACGCGGCGTGCCTGGAAATACCCCAACGGCAAATGCACCAGGTGCGCGAACAGCCGCGAGCCCAATTCCACATCTATACGGCTGGCCGTATGGGCAAACACATAGGTGCGTAAACCGCTCAGCGCCGTCTCGAACAGCATGATGCCCAACAGCCCCATGGCCAGCACATCGAGTGTGCCGAGGGAGCGATGCACCAATACTTTGTCCATCACCACCTGAAAAAACAGCGGCGTCAGCAGGGCAAAAATCTGCAGCACAAACGACACCAGCAACACCTCGCCCAGCAGCTTGCGGTACTTGACGATGGCGGGAATAAACCAGGTGAAATCGAAGCGGCTTAGCTCGGCGGCGAGGCTGGCTTCGGAGCGTAGGAGGATAAGGTCGCCGGTCCAGTGGGTGGCGAGTTCGCTGCTGCTTAAGCGGTGTGATTCTTTGCGCTGAGGGTCAACGAGCAAGACGCTGTCGTGTTCATAACTAGCCAAAACAAAGAACTTGCCGTCTCTATCCTGGGCAATAGCGGGGAGAGGAATTTGGCCCAAACGCTTTGTCGAACTGCGAATGAGCTTGCCTTTGAGCCCCAGTTTTTTTGCCGCCAGTAATAGCTCGGCGGCGCCAAGCAGCGCGCCGCGTTCGGCAAACTCATGGCGCAGTTGAGCCGCGTCGACTGCCGTATGGTGAAAGCGCGCGACGGTTACCAGGCAGGAAAGCGCAGTGTCTACGGCGGTCGGGCATTCGGTTTCTTGGTGTTGGTTCGGCATGGCATTCCTTGGCGGCAGGTTGGGGCGTTTAGCTGGCGACACCGACCCGTAGGAGCGACCTTGGTCGCGAACCGGGCAACGCCCGGCCATCAATCGAGGTTTCCAGGGTTCGCGACCAAGGTCGCTCCTACAGGTATGGAGATTTAGCCCCAGCTCGCCGCAATCACCGGCTCCAATACGGCCTGGTAGTTGGGCGGCAAACTGCTGCTAGCCGAACTCGGTGGCGCAAAGGCGGCCATGGCTTCGATCAGAAAATTCACCCGACTGGCATCCAGCGCTTCGCCCTCGTAGGTTTCGAAGGTGAAGTTCTGGTTGGGAGCGGTAAACCAATCAGTGACGGTCAGTTTGTCCTGGGTGCCGAGGATGCTGACATCCAGGTTGTTGGCATTGCGCTGGAACCAGAGTTGATCCGGCCCCACGGCTTCGCGCAGGGCGATGTATTGCGCGTGCTCATGGGCCAATTGCTCGGCCCGGGTAATCGTGTCGTGCCCATACCCCCGCCCAAACACATAGGTATTGCTGCCATCGCCGCCATTCAAAATGTCGTTGCCAGCCCCGCCATCCAGCACATCATTACCGCCCTGGCCGTCGAGCACATCGTTGCCGGCGCCGCCGCTGAGCACGTTGTCACCGCGGTTACCCACCAACACGTTATCCAGCTCGTTGCCGGTGGCGTCGATATCTTCGTTCCACAGCTTTAGTGGCTCCAGCGTGTAGATGGCATAACCACCGACCGCGTTGGCCGCCTGGCGGAAGCGCTCGATGCTGACAAAACGGGTCATATCGCTGACCTTTTGCCGCCCCGAGTCGGCGATATAAAACCCCAGCAGCTCGCCGTTGGTTTCGCTGTAAACCACCCCGGTGAGGGTGACCATATGGTTCACCGAACCGTTGTCCTTGTAAGCCGGGTCATCCCACAGCGCACCCGCATTTACCGCCTGCATCACCCCGCGCCCACTGCGGATCAGGTTCGCCGTGCCGGCCTCGTTATAGCCGGTGATCAAATCGTTGCGGATGCCGTAGCTGTTCAGGATCTGCTGCTGTTGCGCGAAGTTGGAACCGCCGCGTTTGTAGTCCGGCAACTTGGGATCGACCACCGTCCATTGGTTATCGATGGCGACCTTAAGCACCTCCCCCTCGGTAGTCGGGCGGTCGGCCTGAGTGAGCAAATTGGCAATCGCCGTCAGTGCACAGGTGCCGAGAAAATCGGGCTCGGCATCGCCCTGCATATAGTCGAGCTCGTTGGCTTTGGGGTAGCCGTACACCAGGCTGGGCTGGCCATCGATCATGCCTTTTTCGGCCTTGGCGAAATCCAGCAGGATCAGGTTTTCCACGTTGGCGGCCAGGGTATGGCTGATGCTGGCCTGCACCGTGTCGATGCCTTCGTTGGCCAACTCAACGGTGCGGTCGCCCAGGTTATCCACGTAGTAGGTGTCATTGCCCGCGCCGCCCACCATGCGGTCGGCACCGGTGACGCCATCGAGAATATTGTCGCGGCTATTGCCGATCAGCAGGTTATCCAGGGCGTTGCCGGTGCCGTGGATATCAAAGCCTTCCAGCAGGCGTAGCTCTTCGATATGGGCATTGAGCAGGTAGCTGGTGCTGCTGATTACCCGGTCATAGCCCTCGCCCTTACGCTCAAGGATGGAGTCGTTGACGCTGTTCACCACATAGGTGTCATCACCCTTGCCGCCCTCCATGTCGTCGGCCCCGGCGCCGCCATCGAGGTAATCGTTGCCCAGGCCACCAATCAGCGTGTCGTTGCCGGCACCGCCATACAGCCAGTCATCATCGGTTTCGCCGTAACTCAGAGATTGTTTGGCTTCGTTGCTGGCGGTAAAGCCCAGCAAAATATCGTCGCCATCACCGCCGTACAGCACGTCGTTACCCACCTGGCCAAACAAGCGGTCGTTGCCCGTGCCGCCGTACAACTGGTCATCTCCGGCTCCGCCTTCCAGATCATCATTGCCGGCTTCGCCATGGATAACGTCGTTGCCCAAACCGCCCAAGGCGTAGTCATTGCCATTGCCGCCGTAGATCAGATCGTTATCGGTTTCGCCGGCACGCAAAACCTGCTGGCTGTCGTTGCTGGCGGTAAAACCCACCAATACGTCGTCGCCATTGCCGCCCCACAGAGTGTCATTGCCGACTTGGCCAAACAGGCGGTCGTTGCCATCTTCGCCTGAGAGTTGATCGTCGCCTGCGTTGCCCTGCATTTCATCATTGCCGTTGTAGCCGAACAGCCGGTCATTACCCTCGTTGCCAACCAGCACATCGTCGCCCATACCACCGTCGAGATAGTCGTCACCAAGCCCGCCATACAAGCGGTCATTGCCCCAGTCACCCAGCAAGGTATCGGCGCCCGCATCGCCGGAGAGCTGGTCGTCGCCATCCTCGCCATACAGGCTGTCGTTGCCCTCATAGCCCCACAACACATCGTTGCCTGTGCCGCCCCAGATAAAGTCATTACGAGCGCTGCCACCGACCACGTCATTGCCACCGCCAGCGAGGAAATGGGTCAGCTTGTTGACGTTGAACCACTGGGTATAGGCCGCGTAGTAGTTGGCGTTGAACGAGTCATTGCCGTCGGTGCCGATCAGGTAGTTCTGGTTGTTCATATTGATCTTGACCTGATCAGGGGCCCAGACGATGTAGCTGTTATTCACGTTGAAAAAAACATTGTCGGAATCGCGCAAGGCGCGGTAACCGCTAGCCGGCGTTTTGCTCATAGAGGCACAGGCATAGGTAGTGGCAGGGTCCACCGGTACCGCGCCGGTCAGCCGGCTATTGCCCTGGGTAAAAAAGCCGTAATCGGTAGCACGAATATTGACGATGCCGCGCTGGGTGAGGGTGCGCATTTCATCGGTGTCGACCAGACCGTTTTCATTCAAGTCGGCCCAGGCGGAGAGGGAACTGAGTTCATTGCCGGAG
>JBCECW010000401.1:0-4425 GCA_039207785.1 Pseudomonas sp.
AGCACAATCAGCAGCACCCAGAGGATTTTCATCCCGGTTTCCGCGCCGCTTTTCAGCACATTGATAATCGCCCAGATATCCAGCGCCAGAATAATCAGGCCGATCAGGCCATTAAAACCGTTACCCATGGTGGTACTCCTTGAGAGGGGATGCCCTTCTAGGATAGTTGGCCGCTGCGTTGGTTCAGGGTTCTTGCGCGCGGCCTCGGGCTATCGCTATTATGCGAACAGTTCTCACTTGAGAGCCATTCACTAACAGTGAAGCAGGCATGTCCGCAGCCGAACCGCCTTTCCAACAAGCCATTCATCAGCTCTACAGCGACCATCACGGCTGGCTGTTCGGCTGGCTGCGGAAAAAACTCGGCTGTTCGCACAACGCTGCCGACCTGGCGCAAGACACCTTTGCGCGCATCCTGGCCTCCCGTGATGTGGTTGCCAGCATGCGCGAACCGCGCGCCTACCTGAGCACCACGGCACGCCGTCTGGTCATCGACCGCGCTCGCCGCAAGCAGATTGAAGACGCCTATCTGCAAGAGCTGGCGCTTACCGCCGAAACCCTGGCCGGTTTCCAGTCGCCGGAACAGATTCTCACCACCCTCGAAGCCCTAGAGCAGATCGCCTTTGTGCTCGAAGAGTTGAGCGTCAACCAGCGCCAGGCGTTTTTGCTGTATTTCCTCGACGGCCTGACCCAGGTGGATATCGCCGCCCAGTTGGGCATTTCCGAACGCATGGTGCGCAAGCACCTGATGAATGCCCTGCTGCATTGCAGCAATGCCCTGGACCTGTAGGCGTGACGGTTAACGAACAAGCCGCCGACTGGCTGCTGCAATTGAACGAGCCCGGTGCCAACGAGCACACCCGCGCCGCGTTCGAAGCCTGGAAACGCCAAGACCCGCGCCACGCCGCCGCAGCCGAACGCCTGCAAGGCTTTATCGGCCAGATGACGGCCCTGCGCCCGCAGAAAACCTCGGTGCATGCGGCACTCAACGCCGCTTACAGCGGGCGCAAACCCTACCGCAGCAAACGCGGCGCCAGCGCCCTGCTGCTGATGCTGGCCCTACTGCCCGCCTGGGCGCTGTGGCGCAGCGGCACGCCGAGCTATTGGCTGGCCGATCTGCATACCGCGCCGGGGCATTGGCAAACGCAAGTGCTCGCCGATCAATCGGAGATCACGCTCAACGGCAACAGCGCGGTGAATATCGACTTCGACGGCCAGCGCCGGCATATCCAGTTGCTGCGCGGCGAAGTGTTGGTGGAGGTCGCCCACGACCCGAGCCGGCCCTTTATCGTCGAAACCGAACAGGGCCAGGTGCGCGCCCTGGGCACGCGTTTTGTGGTCAAGCGCGAGGAAGGCAGCACCTTGCTGACCATGATCGAATCGCGCACCGCCGTCAGTGCCGTGGACTCGGCCGCGAGCAAAATGGTCGACGCCGGCCAGCAGGCACGGATTGCCGATCACCGGGTGCAGGTGCTCGACAAGGTCGATAGCGCTCGCTTCGACAACGCCTGGCAACGTCATCAGTTGCTGGTGGAAGACCGGCCGCTGGGCGAAGTGCTGGAGCAGCTGGCCAACCAGCGCAGCGGTTACCTGTATTACGACGCCCGTGTGCTCGGCGACTTGCGGGTGTCCGCCGTGCTGCCGCTGGACGATAGCGACCGCGCCTTGCAACTGATCGCTGATGCCCTGCCGGTGACCATCCAGCGGGTTACCCCATGGCTGGTTATCGTCAAACCGAAATAAAAACGCGTCGCTGGGTTCCGCATTGCTGTTCCTGCCCGTCAAGGAAGAAACCAACATGACAACAGGAACTGTCTCCCCCATGCGCATCAAGTCCCCCCGGCACGCTCTAGCGCCCACCGCCCTCGCCGTGCACCTGGCCTTTGCCGGCGCCCTGACGCTGGTTATGCCTACCCTTGGCCACGCTGCCGAAGCCACCCAGCGCTACAGCATTGCCGCCGGCCCGTTGGGCACCGCGCTCAATCAGTTTGCCCAGCAGGCAGGCGTGGCGATTGTCTTCGATGCCCAGCGGGTGGCCGGCCTGAACAGCCCGGGCCTGAATGGCGAGTACGGGGTGCAAGACGGTTTTGCCGCGCTGCTGCGCAATAGCGGCTACGTCGCCCGCCAGGGCAGCAATGGCTTTGTGCTGCAGCCAGCACCGCGCAACGGTGAACCGCTGTCGCTCAGCCCGGCGTCGATCACCGGCAATAGCCTGGGCACCGTCACCGAAGGCACCGGCTCCTACACCACCGGCGCCAGCACCACAGCCACCAAGCTGCCGCTGTCGATCCGCGAAACGCCGCAGTCGGTTACCGTGATCACCGACCAGCGTATGCGCGACCAGAATATGGTCAGCCTGGAAAACGTGATCGCCCAGGCGCCCGGCGTGCAGTTCAAGAAGAAGAGCAACTCGTCCGACGATGAAGTGGGCATTTTTTCCCGCGGGCTGAAGATCGAGAACTTCCAGGTCGACGGTATTCCCACCGTGTTCGAGCCGGAAATGAAAAGCCAGGACAACGATATGGCGGTGTACGACCACGTCGAAATCGTCCGTGGCTCCACCGGTTTGCTCAGCGGCACCGGCAACCCCTCGGCCACCATCAATATGGTGCGCAAGCGTCCGACCAAAGAGTTCCAGATGTCGCTGCAAGGCAGCGCCGGCTCCTGGGACAACTACCGCACCGAGGCCGACGTCTCCGGCCCGCTGACCGAAACCGGCAATGTGCGTGGCCGCCTGGTGGCCGCCTACCAGACCGCCAACTCCTTTACCGACCGCCTGAGCACCGAACGCCAGGTGGCCTACGGCATTCTCGAAGCCGACCTGACCGAGCGCGACACCGTCAGCTTTGGTATCGACTACCAGGTGAAAAAATGCGACGCCTGCGGTTACTTCGGCTTCCCGGCGTTCTACGACGACGGCAGCCGCACCGACTTTAGCCGCTCGTACAACTCGGCCGCCGACTGGAGCCATGCCGACCGCAAGCGCACCTCGATCTTTACCACCTACGAGCACCGCTTCGACAACGACTGGCTGGCCAAGGTGGCCTACACCAACACCCGCGACGACAACGATGTGTTCTACGGCTGGTTCAGCAGCAACGGCTATCCCAACCAGGAAACGGGTGCGGGCACCGGCCTGTACTTCGCCAAGTGGCCGAGCAAGCCGGAACAGAACGCCATCGACGCCTATGCCACCGGCCCCTTTACCCTGTTTGGCCGCGAGCACGAACTGGTCTTTGGCCTGAACGCCAACAAGTACCGCGCCAACGTCGACAGCAACCCGCTGTGGACCTTCTGGGACCCGTCGATCACCTGGGATTCATCCATCCCCAACGTCTACAAATGGCACGGCGATATCTCCCGGCCACCGGTGGAGCGTGAGGGGCGCATCAAGTACGAACAGCGCAACACCGCCGCCTATGGCGCCGTGCGCCTGAAGCCGACCGACGACCTGTCGGTGATCCTCGGCTCGCGCCTGAGCTACTGGCGCCTGGACCGCTCGGTGATTTACAACGGCGACCCGACCCAATACGCCGCAGACGATGGCCATCGCCAGGAAAACGGCGAGGTGACGCCTTACGCCGGGGTGGTCTATGACCTCAACGACACCTACTCGGTGTACGCCAGCTACACGCGCATCTTCAAACCGCAAACCGCGCAGACGGTCGAGCTGAAATGGGCCGACCCGGCCGAAGGCGACAGCTACGAGATCGGTACCAAGGCCGAGTACTACGGCGGCAAGCTCAACGTCACCGCCGCGCTGTTCGAAACCAAGCTGGACAACTACCCCGCGGGCACCGAGTTCAGCGATGCGCTGTACAACTCGCTGATCAACCCGGCCAATATCAAGGTCAAGGGCCTGGAGATGGAAGTGGCCGGCGAAATCCTGCCGGGCTGGCAGATGCAGGCCGGCTACAGCCATATCAACACCTACTACCCCGAAGGCGTGGACGTAAACGTCGGCTTCCCGAAAAACAGCGTGAAGCTGTTCAGCACCTACAACTTCCAGGGCGAATGGAACCGCCTGACCCTGGGCGGCGGCGTGCGTTGGGAAAGCGACACCAGCTACGACAACAGCAACGTCGTGGCGGACCGCACCGTAACCGCCAAGCAGGACGCCTACTACCTGGTGGACGTACTGGCGCGCTACAAATTCGACGAGCACTTCACCGGCACCGTCAACGTCGACAACCTGTTCGACAAGAAGTACTACGCCAGCACCAGCGTTTACAGCGACTTGTATGGTGAACCGCGCAGCGTGACGGCGACTTTGCGCTGGGAGTACTGATCCGAAATCCCGCGGCTGATCCCCTCTCCCGCCTGCGGGAGAGGGTGCCCGAAGGGCGGGAGAGGGGCTTTTTTCTGGGACCGCGTTGGGCCTGGGCCGCTCCCCCCGCCCCCCTCCCCCCACCGGGGGGGGGGTGGCCA
>JBCECW010000402.1:0-4410 GCA_039207785.1 Pseudomonas sp.
ATCTTGCCCAGCCAGCTGAGCTTTTCCTTGCCTTCATCAATATCCAGCTGGGAAACGAAGTTTTCGTAGCCGGAAATCATCACCATCACCAACAGGCCGCCCACCAGCGCCATGTCGATCAGCGACAGCAGCACCAGGATCAGTTCGGATTCGGCCAGGGAAAAGATATTCGGCAGGATATGGAAAATTTCCTGGAAGAACTTCAGCGCCAAGGCGAGAAGACCCAGCGACAACCCGAAGTAGATTGGCGCCAGTAGCCAGCGGGTGGCGTACATCGTGTTTTCGATAAGACGTTCCATGGTCGCTCACAGCAGGTGAAAAGTGAGCGCGAGTATACCCAGCGAGTGCGACGAGACAAGCCGCAGCGCCACCGGTGGCGGGCAGCTTTTGTAGCCTTTTATTTATCTACAGTAACTGTGGATAACCTTGTGGACGGCCTCAGGATAGACCGCCCCAGCAAGCGCAGCGGCAGGCTTTGCGCCAGGTGCTCAAAAGCTGAGCACAGATGACTTCTAAGTCTCCGGACCGAACTGGCAATCGCCCAGGCGATGGCTGCGCGCGGCATTGACCCGGCGCAGTTCGGCCTGCAGATGCAGGCACCAGATGGATGGATCATCGCTTTGCCGATAGCCCAGCTCGGCGAGGTTATCGGCAATGGCCGCCAACACCTCTTCAGCCACAAAAGGCCCGTGGAATGGGCCTTGCGTCTTGATAGCGGAAGGTTGGGAGGCGGCCATGCCGGCGCCGCAGATAAGCACCCAGAGGCCATTTTCGCCTGCCAGCGGGCGGACCACACATTCGATACGGGTGATCAGGCCAAGACAATGACGGGTAAGACAGAGGCTGCGTGGCATGACGACGGCCCTCGCGAGGTCTGGCGTTCAGACTACGCCCGTCACGCGGCCGAGGGAAGCCTCACGGTTATCCCCGGCAGCTGTGGATAACTCTGTGGATGGACCGTGGGCAAGCAAGCCCAGCCACCATCCGCCGGGGCCGCGAGCCAACTGCTCAATGACTGACCAGCCATCGAGCAGTCACAAGCTTATTTAGCGTCGGCTTTTGACCCCGCCTTGCCCGCCAGCAACGCGGCGGCTTCGGCCTCGACACTCTTCTCCTCTTCTTCCTCTTCCAGGCCGATCTCGGAGATCTCCCGCAAGCGCTCCACCACGCGGGCATTCACGCTACCTTCCGGGAACTCGCCGTTTTCATCGGCAGCCCCCGCCGGCTCGCCCACCAGCAACCCCAGCGCCTCATCCACCTGGCGCACCGCATAGACGTTGAACAAGCCGGCACGCACCGCCTGCAACACCCGCTCGTCGAGCATCAGCGTGGCGACGTTGGCATACGGAATGATCGCGCCCTGCTCGCCCGTCAGACCGCGCGCTTCACACAGGCGGAAGAAGCCTTCGATCTTCTCGTTGACCCCGCCCACCGCCTGCACTTCACCGAACTGGTTGATCGAGCCGGTAATCGCATAGCACTGCTTGAGCGGCGTGCGCGACAACGCCGAAATCAGCGTGCACACCTCGCCGAGCGAAGCACTGTCGCCGTCCACATAGCCGTAGGACTGCTCCAGGGCGATGCTGGCGGAAATCGCCAGGGGGAATTCCTGTGCATACCGGCTGCCCAGGTAGCCGGTCAGAATCATCACGCCCTTGGAGTGGATCGGCTGCCCGAGGTTAACCTCGCGCTCGATATCGACGATGCCGCTATTGCCTGGGTACACGGTGGCGGATATCCGCGCCGGCACACCAAAGGCCGAATCGCCCACTTCCAGAACCGTCAGGCCGTTGCACTTGCCCACCGCCGCGCCGGCGGTGTCGATCAAGATGATGCCGGCCAGCATATCGTCGAGAATTCGCGCCGAGACCCGCCCGGTGCGCGTGGCCTTGGCCTTTAGCGCACGCTCGATATGGCCGGCGTCGGTCACGGTATCGTTGGCCAGCTGGCGAATAAAGTCCGCTTCGCTGACCAGCTGGAACAAATCACCGATACGCGCCGACAAACGCCCCTGGTGCTCGGCCAGGCGCGCGCTATAGGTCGCCAGGCGCGCCACTGCATCGGCCGTCAGCGCCGCCATGCCCTCCTCCGAGGTGCGGGTTTTCAGCAACTGGGCAAACTGCTCCAGGCTGTCGTCGTGCAGGGCGATGTCTTCATCGAAGTCCACCAGCACGCGGAACATCTCCTGGAAGTCCGAATCGTGGTCTTGCAAGGCGTAATACAGCTGACGCGAGCCGATGATGATCACCTTGATCTGCAGCGGAATAACCTGCGGCGTCAGGGTCACGGTAGCCAAGCGGCCGAGTTCGCCCAGCGGCGACTCCATCTTCAACTTGCGCGCATGCAAGGCACGCTTGAGGGCGTCCCAGACAAACGGCTCGCCGAGCATCTTTTCTGCTTCCAGCACCAGGAAGCCGCCATTGGCGCGGTGCAGGGCGCCAGGGCGCAATTGCCGGTAGCTGGTGTACAGCGCGCCCTGGTCGGTGCTGTATTCGATCCGGCCAAACAGGTTGTCGTAAGTGGGGTGCGACTCGAATACCACCGGCGCACCGCCGCTGGCGTGGTGGCCCACCACCAGGCTCGGGCAATACTGCTCCTGGAGAAACTTGCGCGCCTCGGCGTCGACTTTATCCACATCCACCAACTGCTCGACCACGGTCTTCAGCAAGTTGACCTGCACGGCTTGCAGGTAGGCGCAGACTCCGGCGCTTTCCGCATACTTTTCCGACAGTGGGCCCAGCAGCGGCTGCAAGCCGAGGGTGATGGTTTCCTCATTCAGTTGGCGCAGCTGGTTGCTCGACTCGCGTTTCCATTGCGGCAGGCTGGCCAGCTCTTCATTCAGGCGTTCTTCCAGCGCCGAGATATCAGCGTGATAACGCTCGCGCTCGGCTTCGGGCAACTGGGCGAATTCCGCTTCGTCCAGGGCCTTGCCGTCTTTCATCGGGGTAAAGGCGATATTGGTGCTATCGCGGTACAGGGCAATTTCCTTTTCCAGCGACAGGCGCTCGATCACATCCAGGGCACGGTCGTAGCGCTGGTTGAAGGCGCGGTCGATGGCGCTCTTTTTCTGCTGGTAGGCCGGGTGCTCGAACACCGCCGGAAAGGTGGCCATCAGGTTGTCGATCAAGCCTTCGATGTCGGCGATAAACGCCGTCGCGCTGCCCGGCGGCAATTCCAGCGCGCGCGGCTCGCGGGTTTCATCGAAGTGGTTGACGTACACCCAGTCCGAAGGCGTTTCCAGGCGTTTGCCTTCGGCCTTGAGGTAGCGTTTTACAAAGGAGAAGCGGCCGGTACCCGGCTCGCCCATGACAAACACGTTGTAACCGGGGCGCGGCATCGCCACGCCAAACTGCAAGGCCTCTACCGCACGCTCCTGGCCGAGCACGCCGCGGAAGGGTTCCAGATCATCGGTGATGGTGAATTTGAACTGACTAGGATCGAAGGGACGGGTTAGCGCCTCGGGCGCCAAGCGCAGGCCATTGGCAACGGGATCAGGCATCGAAAATCCTTAGTTCAGATGGGCAGTCAACGTTCGCGGCCATTCTGGCGCCGGCCGATTCTGTCTGGCAAGGCGTTCTTCCTTGACACCTGCGCCAGCCCCTACAAAGCTCCGTGCACCGCGTTAGAAGAAGAAGCCTTGCCTTGAAACGGACGTTATTCGCTCTGGCCTTAAGCGCTACCGGGCTGGCCCACGCTACCCCCAACGTCCCTCAAGAGCGCCTGCAGGCGCTGGCGTTCGCCCCTTACTGGATCGCCCTCAACCACTACGAAACCGGCAAGCTCGGCGGCTGGCGCAGTTATGTCGACGACCCGCGGTTTTTCCTCGCCGCCGACGGTGCCAGCCACCCCGACGCGGAGTTGGCCGCCACCCTCAAGGCCCTGTACGCACCGGCCAGCAGCGGCGACAAACACGCCCAATGCGTATACCCCGCGCGCACCCGCTGGCTGAGGGAACAACTGCGCCTCACTGACCTGCCAAAACCTGACTGCGCCGAGTTCAACGCCTGGTTCAAGGACATCGCGCCCCATAGCGCCGTGCTGATTTTTCCGGCGGCTTACCTCAACAGCCCGTCCTCGATGTTTGGCCATACCCTGCTGCGGATCGACCAGGCCGATATCGACAGCGACAACACTGCCCTGCTCAGCTACGCGCTGAACTTCGGCGCCTTTATCGAGGGCATGGACAACAGCATCCTGTATGCCTGGAAAGGCCTGATGGGCGGCTACCCCGGCCTGTTCGCCCTGGTGCCCTACCGGGAAAAACTCGCCGAATACCGCAGCCTGGAAAACCGCGACCTGTGGGAATACCGCCTTAATCTGACCCCGGCAGAAACGGCACGCATGGTCGAGCACGTGTGGGAGCTCAAGCAGATCCGCTTCGACTATTTCTTCTTCGACGAAAACTGCTCG
>JBCECW010000403.1:0-4406 GCA_039207785.1 Pseudomonas sp.
CGTTGGCCTGGGCACGGTGTTCTCGTTCAACATCTGGAAAGAAGCCAAGTTCTTTGTCACCGAGGGCGGCTTCCAGCTGTATCAATGGGGCGCGGCGGGTGGCCTGGACCTGTTCGGGGTGATCGACTTCTTTACCTCGCGCATCATGCTGCCGCTGGGCGCGTTGACCTTTCTGGTATTCGCCGGCTGGGTGATGGGGCGTGAGGCGGTGAAGGACGAACTCGCCATGCGCAGCCCTGCCTTGTTCGGTGCTGTGTTCTTCCTTATGCGTTATGTGGCGCCGCTGGGTATCCTCATCGTGTTTGCCGCGCAGTTACTCAAGTGAGATTTGCATGACCACCCATATTCAACGCTCTGCTTTGTTGCCGTATCCCGCGCAGGCGCTCTACGACCTGGTCAATGACGTAGCGAGCTATCCCGACTTCTTGCCCTGGTGCGCCTCCACCACGGTGTTCGAGCACACCGACACCCTGATGCGCGCCAGCCTGCAAGTAGCCAAGGGCGGTATCAGTCAGCAGTTTGTGACGTGCAATACCCTGGTGCCGGGGCAGAGCATCGTGATGAATCTGGAAGAGGGGCCGTTTACTGAGTTGCACGGCGTATGGCAGTTCAAGGCGCTGACTGACAAGGCCTGCAAGATCAGCCTCGATCTGTCGTTCGAGTATTCCGGGCAATTGGTGCGCGCGACCTTGGGGCCGCTGTTCAACCAGGCCGCCAATACCCTGGTGGATGCCTTCTGCCAGCGGGCCAAGCAGCTGTATGGCTGAGGCATTGATCGCGGTCGAGGTGGTGTATGCCCAGGCTGACGTGCAGCGCCTGCTGACGCTGCAGGTGCCGGCCGGGACTACGGCGCGACAAGCGGTGGTCAATTGCGGCCTGGCTGCTGAGTTTCCCCAGTTGGATTTGCACAATTGCCCGCTGGGCATTTTTGGCAAGGCGCTGCCAGATGCGCAGGCGCGGGTGTTGGAGGCCGGGGATCGGGTGGAAATCTATCGCCCGCTGATCGCCGACCCGAAAGAGGTGCGCAAGCAGCGCGCCGCCAAGGCGGCCGCCAGGCGTATGTAGCCGTAGGGTGGGCAGGCACAAAAAAGCCCGGACATGTCCGGGCTTTTTATTTCGCCAGTCGTACTTACTGCGGCGACGTTTCCAACGGAGTCGGTGTTGGAACCGGTACGGTCTCGACGTCGACTTCTTTCTGGATTTTTTCCAGCAGCGAACCCGGTTTGGCTGGCTCTTCCGGTTTGGCTTTTTCTTCGGCTTTTGGCGCGGCGGCTGGTGTTTCGTCCGGGCCGAGAATTTCCTGGTCGCGGCTCACGCCCGGCATAAAGTCGCCGGACAGGCCCGCCAACTGGTCGTTGGCATCGAAAATCACGCTGACGCGCTCCTGCAAGCGCTGACGGCCACCCGGCTGGATGCTGTACAGATAATCCCAGCGATTGGCGTGGAAGGTGTCGGTGATCATCGGGTTGCCCATGATAAACCGCACTTGGCGTCGGGTCATTCCCGGCTTCAACTGGTCTATCATGTCCTGCGTCACGACATTGCCCTGCTGGATGTCGATTTTATAAACCCCGGGGAATGAACAGCCGGCGAGTGCGAGTAAGCCCACAAAGGTGAGGCTAGTCAGCAAGAGCTTGGTGTTTTGCATCGGTGGGAGACTTCCACTATCTTGGCTGGGCAATTTGGCCACCGATCATACCTGCATTGAAGGAAGCTGCGAAGCAGCAACCACGAGAAAGCTGACCATGGTAGAAAATAGCGAACTACGTAAAGCTGGCCTGAACGTGACCCTGCCTCGGGTCAAGATCCTGCAGATGCTCGACTCTGCAGAGCAGCGCCATATGAGTGCGGAAGATGTTTACAAGGCACTGATGGAGGCTGGCGAAGATGTGGGTTTGGCCACGGTCTACCGTGTTCTGACTCAATTCGAAGCCGCAGGTCTTGTAGTGCGTCATAACTTCGATGGCGGCCACGCCGTGTTCGAGCTGGCTGATGGCGGCCATCACGACCATATGGTGTGTGTCGATACCGGCGAAGTGATCGAGTTCTTCGACAGCGAAATCGAGAAGCGCCAGAAAGAGGTTGTGCGTGAGCACGGCTTTGATCTGGTGGATCACAACCTCGTGCTGTATGTGCGTAAAAGCGCCAAGCGCTAAGCCGCTCTAGCGACGCACAGCAAAACGCCGCGCTCTTCTTTATATAAAGAGCGCGGCGTTTTTTATTGCCGCGGTTTTTTACGCGCTGGCAGCGCTACCGACCATTTTTCGCGCGTGGGCCAAGGACTCTTCAGTCAGGTCCACGCCACCGAGCATACGCGCCACTTCCTCCACGCGCCCGGCGCTGTCCAATGTGGCCACGGCAGTGTGGGTTTCGCCATCGCCACGGGCCTTGTGCACGAACAAGTGCTGATGGCCCTGTGCGGCCACCTGCGGCAAGTGGGTGACGGTGAGCACCTGGCCGCGTTCGCCCAGGCGACGTAGGAGTTGGCCAACCACCTCGGCCGTGGGGCCGCCGATGCCGACGTCCACTTCGTCGAAGACCAGCGTGGGTACCCGTGAGGTTTGCGCGGTAATCACCTGGATCGCCAGGCTGATACGCGACAGCTCGCCACCGGAGGCCACCTTGGCCAGCGCCTTGAGCGGCTGCCCCGGGTTGGCGCTGACCAGGAGCTCCACTTGCTCGAGGCCCTGGGGGTGCGGGTCGGTGCTGGTGGTGGCGTGAAGCTCGATGCTGAAACGGCCACCCGGCATACCCAGGCGCTGCATCTCCACTTCAACCGCGCTGGCCAGGGTACCGGCTGCGCCGTGGCGCAGGGTGCTGAGCTCCTGGGCTTTTTCCTGGTAATGGCGGGCGTAGGCGGTGAGTTCTTCGGTCAGGCGCTCGGTGGCCTGGTCGTCGGCGTTCAGACTTTCCAGCTCGTCGAACAGTTGCTGCTGCAACGTGGCCAGCTCGCTCGGCAGGATGCGGTGTTTGCGCGCCAGGGTATAGATAGTGTCCAGGCGTTCTTCCAGCAATTGCAGGCGTTCGGGGTCGGCATCGAAATGGTCGAGGAAGCGATTCAGCTCGCCCATCGCTTCTTCGACCTGGATCTGCGCGCTGGCCAGCAGATTCACCGCTTCACCCAGGGCGCCAGGCTGGCTGCGGAAATTGCTCAGGCGGCTGACGCTGCTGGTCAGCGCCGACAGCACATTGCCACCGTCATTTTCACTGCATTGCTCGATCACCAGGCGGCAGGCACTGAGCAGGCCTTCGGCGTTGGTCAGGGTTTTATGGTCCTGCTCAAGTTGCTCCAGCTCGTTCTCACCAAGGCCTAGGTTGTCGAGCTCCTCCAACTGATAACTAAGCAGCTGATGGCGAGCGCGTTGTTCGTCGCTGGCGTTGGACAGGCGCTCCAGTTCCGCGCGGGTCTGTTTCCAGCGTTGCGCGGCCAGCTGCACCTGGCGCGCCAGTTCCTGGCTACCGGCGTATTCATCCAGCAGGCGACGGTGGGTTTCCGGTTTGAGCAACGACTGGTGCTCGTGCTGGTTGTGGATATCAATCAGCAGCTCGCCGATGGCCTTCAGGTCGCCTTGGGGGCAAGGCGAGCCATTGATATAGCCGCGCGAACGGCCTTCGGCAGTGATGACGCGGCGCAGGATGCACGGGCCGTCGTTATCCAGGTCGCGCTCGGCGAGCCAGGCGCGGGCTTCGGGAATATCGGCCAGGTCGAAACTGGCAAGAATATCGGCCTTGTCGGCGCCGGGCCGGACCACGCCGCTGTCGGCGCGGTCGCCCAGGGTAAGGCCCAGGGCGTCGAGCATGATCGACTTGCCGGCGCCGGTTTCGCCGGTGATTACGCTCATTCCGCCATTCAGCTCGAGGTCGAGGTGCTCGACGATGGCGTAGTTGTGTACGGAGAGGTGTACCAGCATGGCGGAGGCTCCAAGCGTAATGTCTGGTTATTTATACAGTGTTTGTTTTACGCCTGACAATCCTCCTTTGCTCTTGAATCGTCAGATTCCGGCCCCATATAGGCGGCACAAGCGTGAGTTAAGGCTCGCGAATCGAACAGCTAGAGCTCGCGAGCGAATAGATAGGAGAAGCAAATGGCCGACGAACAGACCCAGAATCCGGATATCGAAACTGCTGCCGACGTGGCTCCCGGCGAAGACCTTGCCCTGCGCGTGCAAACGCTGGAAGAGCAACTGGCTACTGCCCAGGACCAAGCGTTGCGCGTAGCGGCCGATATGCAGAACGTGCGTCGCCGTGCCGAGGACGTCGCGGTCGGCGATGCGGTGCTGCGCGCCGGCGATGTGCTGACGCCATCGCGGATCGGGCTGGCGGCCTCGCTCGGGCTGGACCGGCTGCCGGTCGCGGCGCGGCCGACGGTGGCGGTGTTCGCCAGCGGCGACGAGCTGGTCGAACCG
>JBCECW010000404.1:0-242 GCA_039207785.1 Pseudomonas sp.
CTGTACACCCAGCACTACCGCCAACAGCTGCAGGTAGTGGCAATCAACGACCTCGGCGACAGCGCCATCAATGCCCACCTGTTCAAGTACGACAGCGTGCATGGCATTTTCGACGGCAGCGTGGAGGCACAAGCCGACGCGCTGCTGGTCAACGGCGACCGTATTGCCGTAACGGCCATCCGTAATCCCGCCGAACTGCCTTGGCGCGACCAGCAGGTTGATATCGTCTTTGAATGCACCGG
>JBCECW010000404.1:252-1309 GCA_039207785.1 Pseudomonas sp.
CTTGTTTACCGACCGGGAGAAAGCCGCCGCGCATTTAAGCGCTGGCGCCGGCAAGGTGATTATCTCGGCCCCAGCCAAAGGCGCCGATGCCACCATTGTCTATGGCGTTAACCACCAGAGCCTGCGGCAAAGCCACCAGGTGATTTCCAGCGCCTCGTGCACCACCAACTGCCTGGCGCCGATTGCCCAGGTGCTGCACCGCGAGCTGGGGATCGAAAACGGCCTGATGACCACCATTCACGCCTACACCAACGACCAGAACCTCTCGGACGTCTACCACAGCGACCCCTACCGCGCGCGCTCGGCCACCCAATCGATGATCCCGACCAAAACCGGCGCCGCCGAAGCCGTTGGCCTGGTGCTGCCGGAATTGGCGGGCAAGCTCACCGGCATGGCCGTGCGGGTGCCGGTGATTAATGTGTCGCTGGTGGATTTAACGGTAGAACTAAATCAGTCGGTCAGCGCCGAGGCGGTGAATGCGCTGATGCTGGCGGCCAGCCAGCAGTTGCCGATCCTGGGTTACAACGCCTTGCCGTTGGTATCCCACGACTTCAACCACAACCCGCTGTCGTCGATCTTCGATGCCAACCACACCAAAACCAGCGGCAAGTTGCTCAAGGTATTGGCCTGGTATGACAACGAGTGGGGCTTTTCCAACCGTATGCTGGATAACGCGCTGGCCTTGCGCGATGCGCCATAAAGCTCAAGCGCTGGTGCGCGGAGCACACCCTACGATTGCGCGCCAAACCCTGTCGCCTCGTTTAAGCCAAACCCGTAGGGTGCGCTCCGCGCACCAGGTGATTGCGCGCAAATACTTCTTCGCCCATTGCTTGAATCTGCCCCTCGATCAAGGCTTCGAACGGCTTGAGTAGCGCGCCGAATGTCTGCGGCGCCTCAACAATATCCAGCGCCTGGACGATGGCCTCGATGGTCGACAACGCCCCCGCCATTGGCGCTTTGCGCAGGCGGTAGCGGGACTCGCCACCCGCCGGCAAGCTCACCCTCGGCAAGGCCGCCAGCAGCGGATTCACATGCAGCAACTTGCTCGCCTTGCGCC
>JBCECW010000404.1:1319-4397 GCA_039207785.1 Pseudomonas sp.
GCCCTCGCCGCCGGCATCCGGCATCAGCCGGGACGGCAGGTCGTCAGGCGCCGCGCTTAGCACCGTGGCGCCCTCCCCCGGAAACAACAGGCAACTGCGGTAACCCGGACGCTGTAGCAACGCTTCCAGCTCGGCAAATTGCTCGCCCACCAGCAACTCGGCATTTACAAGACCCAACGCGGCCAGGCGCGCCGTATTTAGCGCGTGTTTGACTTCACTGGGGTGCTGCAGGATCAGCACGCGGCTGCGGCTGTCCAGGCTCGGGATCAGCGCACACAGGCAATGGCTCAACGGGCGGCAACAACGGGGGCATAGCGGGCGGGACATGGGGGCTCCTTACGAGGCGCCAAGTCTGCCAGATTAGGTGGTCGGACGTCCCTGCCCGGCCTTTGGGGAACACCGCTCTACTTGTTAAACCGTTCAGCCAGGCTGTGCAGGTACTCGGCCATATGTTCGAGGTCCTGGCTGATGACCACACCCTCCTGCGCCTGCCCGGCACTGCGGTCGGACAACTGCGCGATGCGGGTGATCTGCTGGCTGATATCTTCGGCCACATGGCTTTGCTGCTCGGACGCCGTGGCCATCTGCTGGCTCATTCCGGTAATCCGGGTTACCGCCTGGCTGATGCCGTCCAGTGCCTGGCGCACGGCCTCGACGCTGTGCACGCTTTCGCGGGAAATATCTTCACCTTTGCTGGCAGTGGCCACCGCCCGATCAGCGCCGCTGCGCAGCGATGCGATGATCTGGTGGATCTGCTCGGTGGATTCGCGGGTGCGCGAGGCCAGCGAACGCACCTCATCGGCCACCACGGCAAAGCCCCGACCCTGCTCGCCGGCGCGCGCCGCCTCGATGGCCGCGTTCAAGGCCAGCAGGTTGGTCTGCTCGGCAATCGAGGTGATCACATCGGCGACGCTGCCAATGGATTGGGTGGAGTTGGCTAGGTCTTTTACCGCCTGGCCAATTTCGGTCACGGCATCGGACATATGTTGCATCGCGCCCAAACTGTCGTTGGCCAGGCCACGGCCCTGCTGCGCCAGTTGATCGGCCTCTTCGGCGGCATGGGCGGTGCTGGCAACGTTATGCGCCACTTCCTGGATGGTGGCGGCCATCTGGTTGATGGCGGTGGCGGATTGATCGGTTTCGCTACGTTGTTTTTCCAACAACTCGGCGCTGGAGTTGGACAGTTTCGACGACTCGGCCGCGCGCATCTTGACGCTGATGCCGGCGTCTTCCAGGCGCGTCAATGCCGTCTGCAGCCGCGCTTCCTCGCTGAACATGGCCAGGTCCAGCATGCCTTGCGGGCCACGGTTATCGGAGTAAGTCAGCGCCACCAGTTCGCTGGTAAAGGCTTTCGGGTGATCGGCCAGGGTATGGCGCACCGACTGCCGCTTGCTGAAGATCAGCCAGGACGCCAGCAAGGTCATTACCACGGCAGTGGTGGCAATCTGCGGCCAGCCATCAAGGAGAAAATCACCGGTCAATACCACCAGGCCGGCCAGGATCACCGGCCAGGATTGCAGCACATCCTGGGTCCAGTACTCCATTTTCGGCACCGGCGCCTTGCCGGCCCGCAGCCGCGCGTAGAGTCGGTCAGCGCGGTCGACCTGGGCGCGCGTGGGCAGGGAGCGCACCGATTCATAACCAACGATCTGGCCGTTTTCATACACCGGGGTGACGTAGGCGCTTACCCAGTAGAAATCGCCGTTCTTGGAGCGGTTTTTTACCAGCCCCATCCACGGCTTGCCCTGCTTGAGCACGTCCCACATATGGCCGAACACCGCCGGCGGCATATCCGGGTGGCGCACCAGGTTATGCGGCTGACCAATCAGCTCTTCGCGGGTAAAACCACTGAGCTCGACAAAGGCGTCGTTGCAGTACGTGATCTTACTGTGCAGATCGGTGGTGGAAATCAGGCGCTCGTGCTCGGGAAAGGTTCTTTCCCGCTGTGTGACAGGCAGGTTCTGGCGCATCACTTCAATCCTTGGTTAGTAGGAGCACACGAACTTCCTTGCTCATGGAAATTAGGTGTAGCACAACAATGGCACGGTAGGATGGGTAGAGCGCAGCGAAACCCATCGATTCGCGTAACGATGGGTTTCGCCTATGGCTCTACCCATCCTACAGTCGCGGCTGGCTTAGCTGGGTTTTCAGCAGGTCGCGGAAGGTTTGCAGCAGTGGCTCGCGGGAGCGCCCACGGCGGTAGGTCAGGGAGAACGGCGCCTGGTAACCGAAGGTGGTGGGCAGCAGCGGCCGCAGGCGTTTCTGCTCGACCCAGGACTGGGCGTAGTGCTCGGGCAGATAGCCGATATAGGCACCAGACAGCACCAGAATCAGCTGCGCCTCCATACTTTCGACCGTCGCCGCGCTGTGCTTGAAGCCATGACGGGCCAGTTCGGCCTGGCTCCAATAGCTGCGTCCGACCATCCGCTGCTGGGTAATTAGCTCCGGCGGAATACGCCGTTCATTAAATAAAGGATGGCGATCGCTGCAATACAGCCAGTGCTGCTCGCGGTACAACGCCTGGTAGAGCAGGCCATTCATACGGGTGGAGAACGAACCGATGGCCAGGTCGAGGCGGTTTTCCAGCACCCCCAGCTGCAGTTCATAGGGGCTCAGTACCGACAGATGCAGATGCACCGCCGGGTGCTCTTCGCTATAGGTGCCGATCACCTCGGCGAACGGCAAGGCGCGGTCGCTGACGGTGGAGTCGATAACGCCCAGGTTCAAGGTACCGCGCAGCTCACCCTTGAGTGCGGCGGCATAGCGCTCGAAGCCTTCCATTTCGCCCAGCAGACGCAGGGTCTCCTGGAAAAACAGCTCGCCCTTGCTGGTCAAGCTAAAGCCGCCACGGCCACGGTGGCACAAGCTCAGGCCCAGTTGGCCTTCGAGCTGGCTCATATAAGTGCTGATGGCCGAGGTGGAGAGGTTGAGTTCCTGCTGGGCCGCGGCGAACCCTTGGTGGCGCACCACGCTGACGAAGATACGCAGCAGTTTCAGGTCGGGTAGGACTTGGCTCAAAACAAACTCCTCTGCTGTACTCCCCTCTCCCGCCTGCGGGAGAGGGGCTGGGGGAGAGGG
>JBCECW010000405.1:0-4390 GCA_039207785.1 Pseudomonas sp.
GCGATCTCGACATTGGTCTCGTCATGCACGCGGATCGACAGGGTGCGGATGCCGCCGACCTTGGCGAGCTTGTCGCGCCATGGACCCATCCCCGCCGCCTGCTTCATCAGCGCGTGCGACGGCGCCTCGTGGTTGCGCGGCATCTGGATGGCGAGCTGTCCGCTGATCGTGTGAGCCTTGGTGGCCCAGCCAGCATCATGCTGCCAAGCCCGTCCGAGGGGTATGATGCGCAACTGAATGCGATCAAGGGTCTGGTAGCCGAAGATCCGGGTCGTGTAGCACAAGTGGTCAAAGAGTGGATTAACGCTGATGAGTGAGAACCGCGCACCCGCCAAGCTGACCAAGGTCGACAAAGCCGCGATCCTGCTGCTGTCCCTGGGTGAGACCGATGCTGCGCAGGTGCTGCGCCACCTGGGGCCCAAGGAAGTGCAGAAGGTCGGCGTGGCCATGGCGCAGATGCGCAATGTGCAGAAAGAGCAGGTCGAGCAGGTGATGGGTGAGTTCGTCGAAACCGTCGGCGACCAGACCAGCGTGGGCGTCGGCGCCGACAGCTATATCCGCAAGATGCTGACCCAGGCCCTGGGCGAAGACAAAGCCGGCAGCCTGATCGACCGTATCCTGCTGGGCGGCAGCACCAGCGGCCTGGACAGCCTGAAATGGATGGAACCGCGCGCCGTTGCCGATGTGATCCGCTACGAACACCCGCAGATCCAAGCCATTGTGGTGGCCTACCTGGACCCCGACCAGGCCGGTGAAGTGCTCGGCCATTTCGACCACAAGGTGCGCCTGGATATCGTCTTGCGCGTGTCGTCGCTGAACACCGTGCAGCCGGCGGCGCTGAAAGAGCTCAACCTGATTCTGGAAAAACAATTCTCCGGCAGCGCCAATACCTCGCGCGCCACCATGGGCGGCGTAAAACGCGCGGCCGATATCATGAACTTCCTCGACAGCTCGGTCGAAGGCCAGTTGATGGACTCCATCCGCGAAGTGGACGAAGACCTGTCCTCGCAGATCGAAGACCTGATGTTCGTCTTCGACAACCTGGCCGACGTCGACGACCGCGGCATTCAAGCGCTGCTGCGCGAAGTGTCGTCCGATGTGCTGGTGCTGGCGCTCAAGGGCGCCGACGAAGCGATCAAGGAAAAGGTCTTCAAGAACATGTCCAAACGGGCTGCCGAACTGCTGCGCGACGACCTCGAGGCCCGTGGTCCGGTACGCGTCAGCGACGTGGAAGGCGCACAGAAAGAAATTCTCACCATCGCCCGCCGCATGGCCGAAGCCGGGGAAATCGTCCTTGGTGGTAAAGGCGGCGAAGAAATGGTTTAAGGCTGAACATGAGCAACAAGGAAGGTCCGAGCGAGCTGATTCGCGCCAAGGACGTCAGCGGCCTGGCCCGCTGGGCGTTGCCCAGTTTCGACCCCGAAGGCGAGCAGCCTGTCGAAGATTTGACACCGGTCGAACACAGCGCGCCGGCTATGCCCGAGCCCGAGGTCAATGCCCAGGGCGAAGAGGTGCAGCTGGACGAAGTCAAACCCTTGACGCTCGAAGAGCTGGAGGTCATCCGCCAGGAGGCCTACAACGAGGGTTTTTCCACCGGCGAGAAAGACGGCTTTCGCGCCGGCCAGGTAAAAGCCAAGCAGGAAGCCGATGCCGCCCTGGCCGCCAAGCTGGCCGGCCTGGAACGGCTGATGACGCAACTGCTGGACCCCATCGCCGAGCAAGACCAGCAACTGGAAATGGCGTTGGTGCAACTGGTCAGCAATATGACCCGGCAAGTGGTGCAGCGCGAGCTGAGCACCGACTCCAGTCAGATCCGCCAGGTGCTGCGCGAGGCCCTCAAGCTGCTGCCTATGGGCGCGGCCAATGTGCGTATCCATATCCATCCGCAGGACTTCGAGCTGATCAAGGCCCTGCGCGATCGCCATGAAGAAACCTGGCGCATCCTCGAAGATGAAACCCTGCAGCCGGGCGGTTGCCGGGTGGAGTCCGAGCAGTCGCAGATCGACGCCACCATCGAAACGCGCCTGACGCAGATGCTCAAGCAACTGTTCGAGCAGCAGCGTGAGCAAGCTACGTCGCCGGCCGACCCGGATATCCAGATTGACCTGGATAACCCTGATGCGGGCAACGCCGAGGCCATCCATGCGACTTGAGCGCCTGAGCTTCGCCAAGCGCATGGCGGGCTACAGCGAGGCGATCCAGTTGCCGGCACAACCCATTGTTGAAGGCCGCCTGCTGCGCATGGTCGGCCTCACCCTGGAAGCCGAAGGGCTGCGTGCGGCGCTGGGCAGCCGTTGCCTGGTGATCAACGAAGGCAGCTATCACCCGGTGCAAGTGGAAGCCGAAGTGATGGGCTTTGGTGACGGCAAAATCTATCTGATGCCGGTCGGCAGCCTGGCCGGCATTGCCCCGGGGGCCCGCGTGGTGCCATTGCCCGACAGTGGTCGCTTGCCGATGGGCATGACCATGCTCGGGCGTGTGCTCGACGGTACCGGCCGCGCGTTGGACGGCAAGGGCGGGATGAAAGCCGAAGACTGGGTGCCGCTGGACGGCCCGACCATCAACCCGCTGAACCGCCACCCGATTGACACCCCGTTGGACGTGGGTATCCGCAGCATCAATGGCTTGCTTACGGTGGGCCGGGGGCAGCGCCTGGGCCTGTTCGCCGGTACCGGCGTGGGCAAGAGTGTGCTGCTGGGCATGATGACCCGCTTTACCAACGCCGACATCATCGTGGTGGGGCTGATCGGTGAACGGGGTCGTGAGGTTAAGGAGTTTATCGAACATATCCTCGGCGAGGAGGGCATCAAGCGCTCCGTGGTGGTCGCATCCCCAGCCGACGATGCGCCGCTGATGCGCCTGCGCGCCGCCATGTATTGCACCCGTATCGCCGAATACTTTCGCGACAAGGGCAAGAACGTCTTGCTGCTGATGGATTCGCTGACCCGTTTTGCCCAGGCCCAGCGGGAAATCGCCCTGGCCATTGGCGAACCGCCGGCCACCAAAGGTTATCCGCCGTCGGTATTTGCCAAGCTGCCCAAGCTGGTGGAACGCGCCGGTAATGCCGAAGCCGGTGGTGGCTCGATCACGGCCTTCTACACTGTGTTGTCAGAAGGCGATGACCAGCAGGACCCCATCGCCGACTCGGCCCGAGGCGTACTCGATGGCCACTTTGTACTGTCGCGGCGTTTGGCTGAAGAAGGCCATTACCCGGCCATTGATATCGAAGCCTCGATCAGCCGGGTGATGCCGGCGGTGGTCGATGCCGACCATATGCGCAATGCGCAACGCTTCAAGCAACTGTGGTCGCGCTACCAGCAAAGCCGCGACCTGATCAGCGTCGGTGCCTATGTGCCCGGCGGCGACCCGGAAACCGACCTGGCCATTTCCCGTCATTCGGCGATGGTCAACTACTTGCGCCAAGGGCTCAATGACAATGAAAGCCTGCAGCAAAGCAAAGAAGCCCTCGCCGCCGTATTCGGCCCAGCGCCGGCACGGTGACGGTTTGTTAAGGATGACCCGCTAGATGGCCTTGCCCAGTCGAGCGTCGCGCCTGGCCCCCGTGGTGGATATGGCCGAGCGCGAGGAGCGCGACGCCGCGCGCCATCTGGGGCAGTGCCAGACCCAGGTGAACCAGGCCGAAGGCAAGCTCAAGGACCTGCACCGTTACCTGGGCGACTACCAGCAGCAATGGATCAACGAAGGCCGCAATGGTGTGTCCGGGCAATGGATGATGAACTACCAGCGCTTTCTGTCGCAGCTGGAAACCGCCATCAAGCAGCAGAGCCAAAGCGTGGAGTGGCACCGTAATAATCTCAATCAGGCGCGTGAAATCTGGCAGCAGAAGTACGCGCGCCTGGAAGGCTTGCGCAAGCTGGTGCAGAAATACATGGATGAAGCCCGGGTGGCCGCTGACAAACGCGAGCAGAAATTGCTCGACGAGTTATCACAGCGGCTGTTGCAACGTGAGCGCATTTGATTTCAGCTGCTAGAGTGTTTGAAGCTACAAGCGTTTGTGTTGTCAGGCTTTTTCTTGGTTATTAACAATCGGTTTTATTTGGGGAAGGGGAGCTGTCAATGGCCATCACTTCATTGCCGTCTGGCGACGGGCAAGAGCTGACCATCCGCATTCAGGGACGTTTCGATTTCGGCGCCCACCAGGCATTTCGCGACTCGTACGAGCGCATCAACTTCACCCCCAAACGCTATGTGGTCGATCTGGACCACACCACCTACCTCGATAGCTCGGCCCTGGGCATGTTGCTGCTATTGGCCACGACCTCTGCGCCTGCTCTCGCGCAATTCCTGAAGGTCGGCCGCACTGCGTGGGATGGTTTGACCCAGGGGGAGCAAGCCGCCATTCAGCAGCGCCAAGCGATCGAGGTTTATG
>JBCECW010000406.1:0-4389 GCA_039207785.1 Pseudomonas sp.
CCTTCGAACAGCACGAAGGTCAGCACCATGATCACGAACTGCAGCCACAGCGCGCGGCTGGGGTCGAGAAACTGCGGCAGAAAGGCGCCGAAAAACAGAATCACCTTGGGATTGGAAATCGCCGACAGCAGGCCCTGGCGAAACAGCGCCTGGCCCGACTTGCTCGGTGCCAGTTCATCGCTACGCAGCGAGATTGCTGGCGCACGCCACAGCTGTATGCCCAGCCACAGCAGATAGGCGCCGCCAATCCATTTCAATACCGTCAGGGCATGGGCCGAGGCTTGCAGCAGCGCGCCAATGCCAAACATCGACAAGGCCATCAGCAGGGTAAAACCGAGCATGCCGCCACCAATGGTGAACAGGGTTTTGCGTTGCCCGTAGAGCGCACCGTGGCTCAGTGCCAACAGGCCATTAGGGCCGGGTGTCAGCGACAGGCCGATAACGGCAATCAGGTAAACAAGCCAGGTGTGCAGTGCCATGGGAGCGTCCTCGCGGGCTGAGCGCTGGAGCATACCCGAGGCTTACATGGGAAAGAATGCTTCGCTTGGCTGCTCGCCCAACTGGTGTTGCACGGCCTGGTTGAGATCCTGGGTGTTGCTCAACGCCTCATCGACGAGACGATCAAATAAATTCATCCGTGGTACTCCCATCCATCCGGTCCGGGGCAACCAAATCCGTACTGCGGCGTGTGGCACGCATGTCGCGCAGTGCCTGCTGGGTGGTCGCACGCCACAGTCGGCAGCGGGCATCGTACTGCAGATGTTCGATCAAATCGGTGGGCTGCTGGCGGGTGTGCACGAACTCCAGAGTGCCCCAACGCCCGCAATCTATGCGGCTGCTGCGTCCGGAGGACATCAGCGTGAGCCAGCTGATAGGTACTTGGGAAATGGCCCCGGCATCACTCAGCGCTGTCTCCAGGCTGATGTAATTAAAACAACTGGCCCGCAGCCGGGCTGCGGCATGGAACAGCAGCAGCCCATCATTCGGTGCCGCCGGTTCGAATACATATAAGCCACGGCACACTCGCCGTAGCAGTCGGCTGCTATCGGCACGACTAAGCAGGGTTTTAAACGCGCCATCCGAGAGCTCGGGCAGCAGGCCGCGCAGATCGTCCGGGGTGAACAGATAACGTTGTGGCGTCGCCAAGGCGTACAGGCTGTGCAACAGCTGGCGCATGGGCTGGATAGGCACGGATGAGAGCAGCATAGGAGGCTCTACGGAAAGTTACACAAACTGTAACTTAGTGCTGTGTGATGGTTGTTGCAAGGGTGATCACTCAACGGAAAGTTACATATTCTGTAACTTTCCGTTGAGTGTTGAGGTGTCAGGCGCTTTGCATGGCATCCGGTTTGGCCGGTGCGGCGGGCTGATGGTCTGGTTCCGGCGGCACAGCTTCAAAGCTGTCGGCGCGGGCCATTTTCCACATACGGCCGTAGAACTCGCCGTGGGTATGGCCACCCAGCAGTTCGCCTGGTTTGAGGAAGAAATAGTCTTCGGAAAACAATTTGATTTCTTTCGAGGAAATACGCCGTACCAGGTGGCGGGCATCCAGTTGCTTGGGGTGGGAAAGCCCGGCGGCCGCGAGCATTTCGGCCAGGGCCTTGAGCGTGTTGCGGTGGAAGCTGTGGACGCGCTGGGCCTTGTCTTCCACCACCAATGCGCGTTGGCGCAGCGGGTCCTGGGTGGCCACGCCGGTGGGGCATTTGTTGGTGTGGCAACTCTGGCTCTGGATACAGCCGATGGCGAACATAAAGCCGCGCGCCGAATTGGCCCAGTCGGCGCCGATGGCCAGCACGCTGGCGATATCGAAGGCACTGACGATCTTGCCGCTGGCGCCCAGCTTGATCTTGTCGCGCAGGTTCAACCCCACCAGGGTGTTGTGCACGAACAGCAGGCCTTCGCGCAGGGGCACGCCGATATGGTCGGTGAACTCCACGGGCGCTGCGCCGGTGCCGCCTTCCTTGCCGTCGACGACAATAAAGTCCGGCAGGATGCCGGTCTGCAGCATGGCCTTGGCGATGCCCATAAACTCCCACGGATGGCCTAAACAGAACTTGAAGCCCACCGGTTTACCTGCTGACAGCTCACGCAACTGCGCGACGAATTGCAGCAGTTCGAGAGGCGTGGAAAACGCGCTATGGCTGGATGGCGAAATGCAGTCCTCGCCCATGGGCACGCCGCGGGTTTCGGAAATCTCCTTGGTCACCTTGTGTTTGGGCAGGATGCCGCCATGGCCGGGTTTGGCGCCCTGGCTCAACTTGATTTCGATCATTCGCACCTGCGGGCTCTGCGCCTGCTGGGCAAAGCGCTCGGGGTCGAACTGGCCGGTGCTGGTGCGGCACCCAAAATAGCCGCTGCCCAGCTCCCAGGTCAGGTCGCCGCCATGCTCGCGGTGGTAGGGGCTGATGCTGCCCTCGCCAGTGTCGTGGATAAAGTTGCCCAGCTTGGCGCCCTTGTTCAGGGCGCGGATGGCGTTGGCGCTGAGCGAGCCGAAGCTCATGGCCGAGATATTGAAGATCGATGCCGAATACGGCTGCTTGCAATCGGGGCCGCCAACGGTGATGCGAAAGCTGTCGGGGTCGGTCAACGGCGCCGGGCGCATGGAGTGCCCGATAAACTCGAAGCCGTTTTCATAGACATCGGTGAGGGTGCCAAAGGGCTTGTCGGCGGCTTCGTTCTTGGCCCGCGCATACACCAGCGAACGTTGGGCGCGGGAGAAGGGCAGCTTGTCGCCATCGGCTTCGAGCAGGTACTGGCGGATCTCCGGGCGGATACCTTCGACCAGGTAACGGATATTGCCCAGGATCGGGTAATTGCGCCGTACCGCATGGCGGCTTTGCAGCAGGTCGCCAATACCCACCAGCGTCAGCACCCCGGTGAGCAGGGTGAAGGGCCACAGCCACTCATGGTGGTAGAACGGCAAGCTGGCGAGGGTGAACACAAGGCAGGCGACAAAAAACGCGTAACGGCTTAGTAGCGAGAGGCTCATGCGGGCTCCTTTGGGCTTGGTCAGGCGCAGACCTGAGCGTAGACGAGGCGGTGGCTCCTACGCCGGTCAAGCGTTCTGCGCCTGCAGAAAGATAGAGAACAGCTCCGACTGCGATTTGATCCCCAGCTTGCTATAGATATGTTTCTTGTGAACCTTCACCGTCTCGGCCGAGATATCCAGCTTGCGGGCGATCTCCTTGCTGGAGCAGCCGCTGAGCATCAAGCGCGCCACGTCCAGTTCACGGGCGGTCAGTTGCGCGCCCTTGAGTTGCTGGGCCGAGTGCTCGAGCTGGGTACGCCAGGCGCCACTGGCCGGGGCCGGCGCGGCCGGTGCCACTTCTTCGAACGGCATCCGTTGGCGCAGCAGGGCAATTACCCAGGGTTGAATCAACGACAGCAAGGCAATCTGTTCACTGCTAAAACGCTGGGTCGAGCCCAACGACAGGCACAAGGTGCGGTCACCATCGAGCTGGCAGTTAAGCTGGATCTCGTCGGCCACCACATTCAGGCGGAAGTAGCGTTGGTAATACTCGGTCTGCTCGAAGTACTCCGGCGCCACCTCGGCCAGGCGGTAGAAGCCGGTCTGCGCCTGTTCGCGGCTGGCGATATAAAAGGGGTCGAGCAGGTACAGGCCCTTGAGGTAATCCTGGAACAAGGTGTCGGGCCCGCCATCGTTGCCCGGGCATTCGGCGAACACCTGGGGCCGCTGCTCGGAGCTGAACAGCAGTACCACCCAGCTGTCGAACGCCACGTATTGCTCCAGCAGGCGCACCAGCAGGGTCCAGAAATTCGGTTTGGGCAGGGCCTCGATCAGTTGCCCTACCGAGCGATGCCAGGCGATGTCCTGCAGCGTCAACGACATTTTCCTACCCCATGCTCAAAAACGACTACCCCTGATGGGTTACCACGCCTGCGTGATTACGAGCGCCCGGCGTGATGCGCATACTGCCCCGACCGCGGCGCTTCTGGCGAGGCCAACGCTGCGCGATAACGATAAAAGGACACCCTATGAAGGTTGAATTCGCCCAGCTTGCCGGTCGTGACGCAGACACCGCGTACAACCTGCAACGCACCCTCGAGGCTATCGCGGCCTGCGCCAGCGACACGCAATTGCTGGTTTTCCCGGAAACCCACCTGATGGGCTTTCCCAGCGCCGAGCAGGTCAGCGCCGTTGCCGAACCCCTGGATGGCCCGACCCTGAAGGCCGTTCAGGCTGCCGTACGCGAGCGCGGGTTGAGCGTGGTGATTGGCATGGCCGAAGTCGATAACGGCCGCTACTTCAATACCACCGTGCTGGTCACCCCCGACGGCATCGCCCTGAAATACCGCAAAACCCACCTGTGGGCTTCCGACCGTGGCGTGTTCAGCGCCGGCGACCGCTACAGCACCTGCCTGTGGAAC
>JBCECW010000407.1:0-4378 GCA_039207785.1 Pseudomonas sp.
GGTTGAACACGATGCGGCGGAAGCTCGGGGCGCAGGCGTTGTAGTAGTGAACGATGGCCTTCTTGGCGCCTTTGAGCGATTCGAAGGTGCGCTCGATCAGGTCTTCACGGGCTTGGGTGAGCACCTGGATGGTGACGTCATCAGGAATATGGCCGCCTTCGATCAGCTCGCGCACGAAGTCGAAGTCGGTTTGCGAGGCAGACGGAAAGCCCACTTCGATTTCCTTCAAACCCACGGCCAGCAGGGTTTTGAAGAAGCGCATTTTTTTCTCGGCATCCATCGGCTCGATCAGCGATTGGTTGCCATCACGCAGGTCGGTGCTCAGCCAGATCGGCGCCTTGTCGATGACTTTGCTCGGCCAAGTGCGGTCGGGAATGTTGATCGGGGTGAAGGCGCGGTATTTGTTCGACGGATCTTTGAGCATGCTCATGGCAAATTCCTTTACGTAGCGTGGCCAGATAAGGGTGGCCGACCGGTGATAACTGCTTATAGAGAGTAGCGGGGCGAGGTGAGCAGTCAGCTTTGCAGTCGCGGACTGACCAGGCACAGGCAGGCGTGTTGGCGCAGCAGAATAAGGGTGTGGGGCGTTTTCATGCGGTTAACCCTATTCACTTGGGTTGAATATGGCAAGGCGTGTGGGAAATTTGGTGAATTGTTGCGTGAAGGTGATTTTGGCGAGAGATGTTTGCCAGAGTGGCGGGCAAAATTGGTAAAAATTGCGAGGGGATTATTGCAGCAGCGCCAATACGGCCTGCGGTTGCTGGTTGGCTTGCACCAGTACGCTTTGCGCGGCTTGGCGAATCACTTGCTTGGAGGCGAGGGTGGCGGTTTCGCTGGCGAAGTCGGTGTCGACGATCCGTGAGCGACTGGCCGTGGCGTTTTCCGCGATGTTCTGCAGATTGGAGATGGTCGAGTCCAGCCGGTTCTGAATCGCACCCATATAGGCGCGCTGGCGGTCGACATAGGCCAGCGCATCGTCGATATCCATCACGGCCAGGCCCGGGTTCTTGGTCAGGTCGAGATTGGTCAGGGCCATGGCGTTGACGCTAAAGGAGCTAAAGCCGATGTCCACGGTTTCATAGGCATTGGCGCCCACCTGCAGTGACACCTGGGTGCTGCCGCCGGTAGCCGTGTCATCGAACAGTTCTGGCGCCACCAGGGTAAAGCCCTGGGAGCCCGGTACGCCGGTGCCGCGGTTGGGCAGCACATCTTCGGCGTCGTATACGTCACCGCCGTCGGCATCGAAGCCGCCGATCGCACCGGTGTCGGCGTTGGACAGGTTCATGCTGCCGATAAAGGTCGCGCCATCGGCGCCGAACTGGATGCCGAAGTCCGCGACGCTGGCAAAGGCGCCATGGCTGGCATTGGCCAAGGCGTCGTCGAGGGTCGAGTTCGCATGGGTGCTGAGGTAACCCATGATGTCCTTGATGCCGTGGCCGCCGGCCGCCTTGATCTCGGCATGCATATAGCGCACGGCCGCGTATGAGGCCGAATAGCCGGTGCTGTCGGCGATGCTGCCAAAGGCCCCGACCACACCGCCGACCCCGACGTTGGCGATATCGCCGGCCAGGCGCTCGTCGGCACCGTGCGCCGCCTCGGCCGCGCCCTCCTTGAACCAGCCGGGCAGGGCATCGAAATTCATCGTGCGGCCCATTACCGCGTGGGTCATTTCATGGGCGATTACCCGGTCGGTGTATTGCGCCGGGTTGGTGCCGCCATTGGGCAGGGTGGAGCTGTCGAAGTACGCCAGGTTTACATCCAGTGTCTGGTCGTAGTACTTGCCGCCCGCGCCTGGCGTACCGGCAACCGAGGCCACGGCCTGATTGGAAGCGTCGTCGCTGAAGGTGATTTTCAGATTGGCACCGTCGGCCTTCAAGCCAAAGGCGTCGTACACCCGTTGCTCACCTTCGCTGACCCAGAAGCCTTTCAGTGAATTCAGTGCGGCGCGTTTTTCCAGGTCGCCCAGTTGCGAGGTCTGGCCCTGGTCGAACACCTGGCGTCCGCCAAAGGTGGTGGTCTGGTTGACCCGGTTGATTTCCTCCAGCAGTGCCCGCGCTTCTTTATTAAGGGCCGCGCGGTCTTCGCTGCTATTGGAGCCGTTCATAGCCTGTAAGCCGAGCTCGCGAATGCGCTGCAAGCCGGTGGTGACGCTTTGCAGCGCCCCCTCACCTACTTGCAGCAGCGATACGCCGTCGTTCGCATTACGCGTGGCCACCGTCAGCCCCCGGACCTGTGAGGTCAGGGCGTTGGAGATCTGCAACCCGGCGGCATCATCCTTGGCACTGTTGATGCGTCGCCCGGTCGACAGCCGCTGCAATGACGTGTTCAAGGCATTGTCATTGCTGCTCAGTTGCCGCTGCGTAAACGAGGAGGCGATGTTGGTATTGACCGTCAGCATCGGCTCGCCCACACAGGCCGGGTGTGTTGGTTGGAATGGTTTTCCCGGCCTCGCTAGAAGCATCGGCGCAAGCGGCGAAGTCTTGATTTGCGCCGCTTCGCTTCCGACGAACGGTTAGGGCTGGTCTGGCAATTCTGTAGGTGGATTCCGCAGAGCGCGTTGATAAGCGCGCATATCCGCACCGCTCGGGTGCTGGAATACGCGCAAACCAAACTCCGGCAGGATGGCCAGCATATGGTCGAAGATGTCCGATTGAATCGCTTCGTAAGGCACCCACGCCGTGGTGTTGGTAAAGCAATACAGCTCCAGCGGCAGGCCGTCGGCCAGGGGGCTGAGCTGGCGTACCAGCAGGGTCATGTCCTGGCGAATGCCGCTGTGCTGGCGCAGGTAGTTCTCCACGTAGGCGCGAAAGGTGCCGATATTGGTGACCCGTCGGGTATTCACCGCCACGCGCTGCGGTTCTTCCAACTGGCTGTTCCAGCTCATCAACTCGCTTTCCTTGCTTTTCAGGTACGGCGCCAACAGCTTGAACTGGCGCAGGTGCTCGATTTCCTCGGGGCTTAGAAAGTGCACGCTGTTCTGGTCCAGGTGCAGGCTGCGCTTGATCCGTCGCCCACCGGCCTCGCGCATGCCGCGCCAGTTCTTGAACGAGTCGGTGATAAAGCGCTTGGTGGGAATGGTGGTGATGGTCTTGTCCCAGTTCTGCACCTTGACCGTATGCAGGGCTATATCAATCACATCGCCGTCGGCATTGAGTTGCGGCATCTCGATCCAGTCGCCGACGCGAATCACATCGTTGGACGAGATCTGCACGCTGGCCACCAGGGACAGCAAGGTGTCCTGGAACACCAGGATCAGCACCGCGGCCATCGCCCCCAGGCCCGACAGCAATATCAGCGGCGAGCGGTCCACCAGGGTGGCGATCACCAGGACGGTAGCGACCAGGTAGATAGCAATCTTCAGCACCTGGATAAAGCCCTTTACCGGCCGCAGATGGGCATCGGGGCGCCGCTCGTAGAGGGTGTTGGCTAGCGTCAGCATGCCGGCCATGGCCAGGGCGATGGTCAGCACCATAAAGGCGTTGCACACGTTGTGCGTCACGGTGACAAGGGTGGGCGACAGATTGGGCACCAGCTCGATGCCGGCCGACAGAATCAGCGCCGGCACCACATTGGCCAGGCGCGAAATGATATGGGAGCGGGCCAGGGCCTTGTCCTGGCCCAGCGTCGAGGCCCGCAGCGCGCGATAGAAGCCGCGCACCAGAATACGTTTGACCAGCCAGTTGGCCAGCCAGGCAGCGAACAGCAACAGGCACACGCACAGCAGGCTATAGAGGTGGGGAAAGCGCTCCAGCCATTGCACGGCGGTTTCGTATTCGGTTTCCAGGCTATTCATGGCAGTCCTTTTTAAGCCGTTACGGTTCGAACGCCCCGATAAAAATCGCCGGGTCCACCCGCGCATCATTCAAGCTGATATTCCAATGCATATGCGGCCCGGTGGCGCGGCCGGTGGCGCCGACCTTGCCAACCACACCGCCACGGGGCAGCTGTTGGCCGACCTTCACGTCGATTTTCGACATATGGCAGAACATGCTGATAAAGCCTTGGCCGTGGTCGACGAATACCGTATTGCCGTTAAAGAAATAGTTGCCGACCAGAATTACCTTGCCGGCGGCGGGCGTCTTGATCGGTGTGCCGGCGCCTACGGCAAAGTCCAGGCCCGAGTGCGGGTTGCGCTCTTCGCCGTTGAAGAAGCGCCGTACGCCAAAGCGGCTCGACAGCGGGCCGTTTACCGGCTTGTCCAACAGCAGGTTGCTCGGTGTGCCGGGGCTGAACTGTTGGTAGGCGCGGGTTTGTTCGGCCAGCTCTTTGTCGATGCGCTTGAGGTCGGCGGGGTTGGGGTTCACTTGACGCTGGTTTTTCAAGGTGATGCGTTGCTCGGCGTAGCGCTTGCTGCCGACCTTGAAGCTCAGAGTACGGC
>JBCECW010000408.1:0-4373 GCA_039207785.1 Pseudomonas sp.
GTATAGGCTTGTTTCATCCAGGCCACTTCGGCCAGCGGCGTGCGGCCAAACAGGCGCTTGAAGTCGCGGGAGAATTGCGAGGCGCTTTCGTAGCCGACCATAAAGGCTGACTTGGCGGCCGTCAGGTCGTTGCGCAGCATCAGCAGCCGCGCTTGATGCAGGCGGGTGGACTTTAGGTATTGCATGGGCGAGGCGTCGGTCACTTTGCGAAAGTGCAGGTGAAAGTTGGGCACGCTCATCTGCGCTTCCCGGGCCAGGGTGTCGACGTCCAGATGCTCGTGGTAGCAGCTGTGGATCTTGTGGATGGCGCGCGTCACCTTGCCGAACTGGCCTTGCTGGGCGATGGCCGCGCGCAGGCTGCCGCCTTGTTCGCCAGTGAGGATGCGGTAGTAGAGCTCGCGCAGCATGGCCGGGCCGAGTATCTGTGCGTCGGCGCTATCACTCATTACCTGCAGAAAGTGCAGGGTCGATTGGCGCAGTGCCTCGTCCATCGGTGAGGCATACATGCCCATCGGCGGCGCCACGGCAAAACCGCGCACCGCGTCCACTTGCTGGATCAGCTCGCCAGCCAGGGCAAAGTCCAGGCGCAGGTAAACCGCCAGCATGGGCTCGGCCTCGCTGGCGTCGGTCTCCATGGTGAAGGGCACCGGTACCGATACCACCAGGTAATGCTGGGCGTCATAGCTATAAACCTCGTCGCCCAGGTAGCCGCGTTTACGCCCCTGGCAAAGGATCACGATGCCCGGTTCATAGAGCACCGGCGTGCGCGTCAGCGGCCGGTTGGAACGCAGAAAACGCACATCATCCAGCGCACTCAGGTTGTAGCCCTCGTGCGGTGCCAGTTGGCTCATCAACTGCACCAGGCGTGCGGTGGTTGGATCTTTCGATTTGGCCATTACCGGCTTTTTTCTCCGTGTCGCGAGTTAGCCATCGGTGGAGGCGCTAAGCGCCTGCCATTGCTCAATACTCTCGGCCGTCTGGCGTAGCTTGTCACGTACCAGGGCCAGTGCGTCGCTGCCAAGCAGCAGATGAGAAGGCGGATTGGGCATGGCAATAAGGGTGAGCATGGCGCGCGCGGCTTTCTGTGGATCGCCCAGTTGATGGCCGCTTTTGTCTTCGCGAGCTTTGCGCACCGGGTTAAAGCTGGCGTCGTAGTCGGGGATGCTGCGGGGCGTGCGCTGCATCGAACGGCCCGCCCAGTCGGTGCGAAACGAACCCGGTGCCACGGCGGTGACAAAGATATTGAAGGGCGCCAGCTCTTTGCTCAGCGTGTCGCAGATGCCTTCCAAGGCAAATTTGCTGCCGCAGTAGTACGCGATGCCGGGCATGGTGATATAGCCGCCCATGGAGGTGATGGCGAGGATATGTCCCGCCCGCCGTTGGCGAAAATACGGCACGAAGGCTTTGGTTACCGCCACGGCGCCAAACACATTGACGTCGAACTGGCGGCGCATCTCGGCCAGCGGCGACTCCTCGAAAACCCCTTCGTGGCCATAGCCGGCGTTATTCACCAGCACATCCACCGGCCCATGGTGTTGCTCGACGGTAGCGACCACCGCGTCGATGGCCTCGAAGTCGGTCACATCCAACAACACCCCGTGGGCGCGCTCGGGGCATAGCGCTTCGAAGCTTGCCAGTGCCGCTGGGTGGCGTACGGTGCCAATCACCCGGTGGCCCTGGGCGAGCGCTTCGTGGGCCAGGGCTTGGCCAAAGCCGCTGCTGACGCCGGTAATAAACAAGGTTTTTGCGTTAGGCATGGGATGCACTCCTGCGGTTTGCGAGTGCGTCCATGCTAGGGCGATGGGGCGGGGCGGGCTATGCCGGATCGGCTCGCACTCTTGCCTATTCCTATCAGGCTGCGCCGAACTCTGCCGCCAAGCGCTGGCGATGCTGCGGATGGGCGATATCCAGCAGGCGTTGCACCCGTTGTTTCAGCGAGGCATGGCGCAGGTCCGCCACGCCATATTCGGTGACCACATAGCCGGCGCAGCTGCGCGGAATGGTCACCGGGCCGCTGAGCCGGCCGACGATACGGCTATGGCTGCCGGCCGAAGCGGGCAGGGCGATGATCGGTACGCCGCCGCGTGCGCATTGGGCGCCGCGGATAAAGTCCAGCGCGCCACCAACGGCGCCGAGGTAGGTGCCGTTGGCGACTTCGGAATTGACCTGGCCGGTGAGGTCGACCTCGATGGCCGAGTTGATCGCCACCAGGCGGTCGAGGCTGGCCAGCACCTGCGGGTCGTGGGTGTAGGCGGTGGAGCGCAACTGGATGGCCGGGTTCTGGTGTGCGTACTCATGGATAACGCGGCTGCCGAGTAATACGCCGCCGATGCTGATGCCCGTGTCGCGGCTTTTGCGCGCATTGGTGATCACCCCGCGCTGCATCAGCGCCGCCACGCCATCACCCAGGCTGCCGGAGTGCACGCCCAGGTCGCGGTGGTCGGTGAGGGCGCTGAGCACCGCATCGGGAATGGCGCCGATGCCCATCTGCAAGGTGGCGCCATCTTCGATCAGGCCGGCGATATGCCAGGCGATCTCGGCGTCGACGGTGCGAATGCGGCTGGGCGGGTTCTCCAGTGGCGCGCGGTCGGTGTGCAGCACGGCCGTCAGCTCGCTGAGGTGCAGGCGGCGTTCGCCATAGGTGTCCGGCGCCTGGCGGTTGATTTCGGCAATGATCACCCGCGCGTTATCCAGTGCCGGCAACAGGTATTCGTGGGCAATGCTGAGGCTGTGGTAGCCGTGCGCATCGGCGGGGCCCAATTGCAGCAGCACCACATCAATGCGCAGGGCGCCGCTGCTGATCAGCGCGGGCAAACGCGAGTAGTGGGCGGGCAGGATATCCAGCACATTGGCCAGCGCCAGGTTACGGTTGGCGCCGGCGCCGCAGTAGGTCAGGAAGTCCACCGTGTCGGCATGCTCGGGGCGGCAGGTGGGGCTGTTGGCGATGCCGAGCATCACGCGAAAACGGCCGATGCGTTGCCGCTGCGCCATCAGCGCTTCGGTCAAAGGCAGCGGTTCGGCGTTGGCCTGGCCCCAGATCACGGTATCGCCTGGGCGGATCAGCGTGCTGAGGTCGAGGCTGTCCAGCTGCAAGGTAGCGGCCATGGGCAATCCATAAAAATCAGGGCGTAGGTAGGGCTGAGCACTGCGCAGCCCAATGAACGAATCAGGAAAAAAAGCGGCGGCCAGGACGGCCGCCGCAAACACTCAGACGATGGACGAAGGGTGCTTGGCCAGCGGGGTGACCTGCATGGTCATAAAGGGGAACAGCGGCAAGCTGGAAAGCAGCTGGTGCAGTTCGTCATTGCTCTCGACATCAAAGATGCTGACGTTCGAGTACTGCCCCACCACGCGCCACAGGTGCGGCCATTTGCCGGCTTGCTGCAGCTCGATGGCGCGGGCTTTTTCCGCGGCCTTGATGGCGTCGATGGTTTCAGTGGGAATATCACGGGGGATGTTCACATCCATTTTTACGCAGTACAGCATGGTCGCTTCTCCGCTCAGATTTTGCTTTCGGACAGGTGGGTATGGGGCACGCTGCTGTCAGGAGTGTCGGCCAGCACTTCGGCGTCTACGTCTTCCAGGCGCACGCCACGGGTTTCCGGCAACAGCAGCACGGCGGTAATCGACAGCGCGTAGGCCACCAGGCAGAAGGTGCCGATGGAATTGGCCAGGCCGATACGCTCACTCAACACGCCAACCCCGGCAATCGACAGCGCCCCCAGGGACTTGCCCAGGTTGTAGGAGAAGCCCATGCATGTGGTGCGCACATGGGTGGGGAACAGTTCACTGAGAAATGGGCCCAGTACGGCAAAGATACCGGTGGCAAACGCGCCGACCGGAAAGGCCATGGCCATCAGCACATTGGTGCTCAGCGGCACGAGCATATAGGTCACGGTAAACACCCAGGCACCCACGCTGAACAGCAGCAGCGCCGGGCGGCGGCCGTAGCGGTCGGCCAGCCACGAGGTGAGCACGAAGCCGGCGAACGAGCCTGCGCACATGATCAGCATGGTGAAGATCACCGGGCCCGGGGTCAGGCCACGCACCGACACCATCAGGGTCGGCAGCCAGGTCATGATGGTGTAGGCGGCTGCCTGCAGACCGGTTACCAGCATGGCGCCCAGCAGGGTGCGGCGGATAACGGCCGGGCGGAAGGCCGACAGCAGTGAGGCTTTTTCTTCGACCTTGGCGGTGGCCTGTTTGAAGATCTCCGCATCCTTGACGTTACGGCGGATAAACAGCACGAAGGTCGCCGGAATCACCCCCACCCAGAACGCCACGCGCCAGGCCATTTCCTGCGGCAGGTAGGTGAGCAGGGCGGTCATGATCACGGCAGCCAGGGCCCAGCCCACGGAGAAGCCGCTCTGCAC
>JBCECW010000409.1:0-4372 GCA_039207785.1 Pseudomonas sp.
GGGCCGAAGACCTGGAGCTGCTGGTGGTCGACGACGGCTCCCAGGATGGCACCGCCGACGTGCTGCATCGCTATATCCGCACCTATGGCACCCGTATCCAGGTTATCCAGCAGGCCAATGCCGGCGCCGGTGCCGCGCGTAACCGCGGGATTCGCCAGGCCCGCGGGCGCTATGTGTTGTTGCTGGATGCCGATGACGAGTTACTGCCCCAGGCATTCACTGTTCTGCGTCGCGCCCTGGGTGCCAAGCCGGAGGCTGCCATGGTGCTGGGCGGGCAGATTTCCGTTTCCCCTTCCGGTGAGCAGCGCGTGCACCGGCCCACCGCGGTGCAGGGTAGTGCGCGGGTGCGCTGCCAGCGCTACCTGCTAGACAAATCCATCGCCATTTCCCATAGCCGCACGCTGTTTCGCCGCGACCTGTTGCTACAACGCCCGTACCCCGAGCATTTGCGCAGTGGCGAAGATATCGCCGTATTCGCCTATGTGCTGACCAGCGGGGAGGTGCTGACCACCCCGCAGCCCGTGGCGCGCCTGTACAAACATGGCGACAGCCTGCGGCACTGCCGTGTCGATGAAGAAGCAGTAGCCCTGGGCATGCTCCACGAGGTGTTTGCCCAGTTGCCGGTCAGTTGCCAGAGCTTGCGCCAGCGTTATGGGGCGCAGCGTTATCTGTCGCTGTTTCGTACGGCGTGGCGGGCCGGTGAATGGGCAAGCGCCCGGCGTTTCTATACCCAGGCGCTGCGCTTGTCGGTGTGGCAGGCGCTGCGCCCGGCGTACCTGGGCAAGGCGTTGCGGATGGTGCTGCGCTGATGCGGGTGCTGGTATTGACCGCCGCTCAGCGCCTGCCCGACCTGAGTACCTTTTATGCGCACCTGGGCGAGCAGCTCAGCCTGGATATCCGCCGGCTCACCAAGCCGCAGCAACTGGATTTGCGTCGTACGTTGCGCGGCGTCGCCTTTGCTGATTACCAGCGCACGCTGGTGGACCTGCCGTTTCGCCATATCCATCGGCAAGGCCCTTTTCTGGCCACCTTGCCCGGCGTGCTGTTCTACGAGGAAGACGCCTGCCAGAACTACCTGCAACACGCCCGGCATTACCGCCAGTTCAGCGCGTTATACGCCCATGTGCCCCAGGCGCGGGTGGTGGTCACCGGCGCACAACTGGCGCAGCGCCTGTGCGCTGAAGGGGTGGATGCGCGTTTTGTGGCCAAGGGCTACGACGCGGCCCGGGTGTATTTCGAGCCCGGCGAGCGCGATATCGAACTGGGTTTTATCGGCCGCCTGGCCAGCGCCGAATATGCCGAACGCCGGCGTTTGCTGCTGCGCCTGATGGCCTGCGAGCCGTTGCGTTTGCTGCGTACCGAACCCGGGGCGGACTACCGGCGCATGCTTAATCGGATACGCCTGTTTGTCAGTGCCGATATCGGCCTGGGCGAGTATATGGCGAAGAATTTCGAGGCCATGGCCTGTGGTTGCCTGTTGCTGGCCTGGCGTCAAGGCAGCGAGGAACAGGCCCTGGGCCTGCGCGAAGGCGAGCATCTGTTGCTGTACAGCAGCCTTGAAGAGCTGCGTGAACATATCGACCAGTTGCGCGCCGATCCTCAGCGCCTGCAGCGTATTGCCAGTGCTGGCCGCGAATGGGCGCAAGCACGGCGTAGCTACCGGACGATGGCCGAGAGCGTCGCGCAGCTGCTCTACGAAGCGGTGCCCGCAGTGGCACCGCTGCCGCAACGATCCTGGTGGCAGCTATGGCGCGGCTAGATGGCGGGCAGGACAGTACGTTTCCCCTGGTAAGCGTGATTATCGCCAGCTACAACCATGGGCCTTACGTCGAGCAAAGCATCCGCAGCGTGCTGGCGCAGACCTATCCCAATGTCGAACTGCTGGTGATCGACGATGGCTCGCGCGACGACAGCGTCGAGCGCATCGAGCGGCTGCGCAAGGCCAAGTTCTTCGACTTCCATGCCCAGGCCAACCAAGGCTTGTCGGCGGTACTGAATGCCGCGATGGCCCGCGCCAAGGGCAACCTGATCGTGCCCTTCGGTTCTGACGACGTCATGCTGCCCGAGCGCCTGGCCTTGCAGGTGCAGTACCTGCGCAACAAGCCCTGGGTGGGGATTTGCGCCGGCAATATCCAGGAGATCGACGCTCACGGCCAACGCCTGGCCGCCGCACGACGCCTCCCGGCACGGCGTCTGCACTTCGACGATATTTTCCAGCACCGCCTGCCTGGCGCGCCCGCGCCAACCCTGATGTTTCGCCGCGAAGCGCTGGAGCAGGTCGGCGGTTTCGACCCGCAGATACGCCTGGAAGACCTGTTGATCCAGCTGAAAATCACCCGCGCCGGCTACTGCATCGATGTGCTGGAACAGGTGCTGGCCGAGTACCGTGTGCACCCGGCCAACACCTATAAAAACTACCGCTTTATGCTCGATAACGTGCTGCGTACCTATGGGCAGTTCAGCGAGCACCCGGCCTACGAACAGGTGTGCCGGCGCTTTCGTCATTCGATCCTGGTGAAAGCGGCGCAAAACGACAAGGCACTGGCCTGGGAACTGTTGCGTGACACGCCGTTGCGCCATTGGGACAGCAAGGTATGGCGCGGGCTTTTACGCCTGCTTAGGCCTTGGCGCGGCTAACAGCGCCAACGGTATCCACAGCAGAAACCAATGCTCCTTGGGCCGTGAGAAGAACGCGCTACCTTCGGTAAAGCCGGCCACCAGGCCAAACACCACCAGGGTCGAGGCCATTAGCACCTCGGTGCGCTGGCGTTGGCGCCAGGCATAGACCAGGGCGTGGCCGTACAGCAGCAGCCACAGGCCCAACCCTAGCAAACCGCCTTCGAACAGCACGCCCAGCTCCATATTGTGGGTATCGGCCAGCGCCTCTGGCAGACCGGCCACCTTGAATACCTGCGGGCTGCCGAGGCCGTGGCCCACCAGCAGGTGGCCGTCCATCTGCCGCCATACTTCTGCCCAGATGGCCGGGCGATAGGACAGCCCTCGGCTTAGCACGCCCTCGGTCGGCAGTAACTGCCAGGCCAGCACCATCAGCACGGCGCCGGGTACAAACAGCCATAGCCGCCGGCGCCAGTGCAGCAAACCCAGCCACAGCAAGCAGGCCGCCAGCGCCATCAACGGCGTGCGTGAGCCGGTCAGCAACAGCAGTGCGCCGAGTACGCCCAGCGCCAGCAGCGATGGCCAGTGCCAGGCGTTGGCTTGCCGGTACCAGCGGCACAGCCAGTAGGCCGCAAAAAAACCGTAGACGTGGGCGCTTAGCAGCGGGTTATACAAGGCGCCGTAGCCGGGCAGTCGTTGGTGGTCATCACCGGCCCAATAGCGCGCAATGGACAGCAGGGCGGCGGCCACCGCCACCCAGGCGGCGGCGTTGCTGGCCTGTATCAGCCGAGTCGGGGCGCGATGGCTGAGCATGACCACGGTGGCAAATAGCAGGGCGATATACAGCGGTCGCTTGCTCAGCCCGAGCAGTGAATCGGTGCTGTCGCTCCAGGCCAGGGACAGCAGCATATAGGCGGCAAACAGCAGAAACAGGCGAACCAGCCCGATGGGCCGCAAGGTGGTTAGCCAGCGAGGTTGCAGCAGCAGGACCAGCGCGGTGGGCGCGGCGAGGCACAGGTAGTAGAGGCTGTGGTAGCGCGTGCGATCGCCAACCCAGAACAGCCCGGTAAGCAAGGCGAACCAGCCCAGGGGCAGGCAGTGGCAAAGGATAAAGTCGGCAATGGCGTGGCGGCTGGGCAGGGGGCGCAAGTGTCGGAGCATGGTGGTTGAACGGCCGGGCGGGAGGCGGTAACGCTACGGGGCTGGCGAGCAAAAGCACAGCTGAAAACCGCTTGGGAAATATCCTGTGCCGCCCCTTGTAGGAGCCAGCTTGCTGGCGAACCCCTGGAAAAGGTATTCGCCAACGTCGTTTGCAGGATTCGCCAGCAAGCTGGCTCCTACGGCAATAGCCAATAACGGCAAAGCGCGCCCATAAAAAAGCCCGGCATTTGCCGGGCTTTTTCTACACGCTGACCTTAGTGCACCAAGGTCATCGTCGCGTGTTGCACCAGTTCCAGCAGCGGTTGCGGGTACACGCCGAGGAAGAAGGCCAGCAGCGCCACTGCCACCAGCATCAGGCCGCCGGTACGTTGGCCCCAGTTGAACGGTGCGTCGTGGCGATGCAGGTTCGGCTCCACCAGGAACAGGGTCACCATCACCCGCAGGTAGTAGAACACGCCAATCGCGCTACCCAGCACCATGGCGCCCAACAGCCACCATTGCTGCGACTGCACGCCGACCATGATCACGTAGAACTTGCCGATAAAGCCGGAGGTCAGCGGGATACCCGCCAGCGACAGCATCATCACGGTCAGCA
>JBCECW010000410.1:0-1262 GCA_039207785.1 Pseudomonas sp.
ACCTTGATATGTTCCACCGCCTCCAGCAGGTTTTCCCGTGGGGTGACGTAGTGGCTTTTCGGGTAGAGGGTGTAGCGCGGCAGCTTGCGCAGCACCTCGCCGGTCAGCGGGTCGAAGGAGGCGATATTTTCGATCTCTTCATCGAACAGCTCGACGCGGATGGCTTCCAGATCGGATTCGGCCGGGAAGATATCGATCACGTCACCCCGCACGCGGAAGGTGGCGCGGGCAAAGTCGATGTCGTTGCGGGTGTATTGCAGGTCGGCCAGGCGGCGTAGCAGCTCGCGCTGGTCCATGCGGTCGCCACGGTCCAGGTGCAGAACCATTTTCAGGTACGACTGCGGGTCGCCCAGGCCGTAGATGCACGACACGGTGGTGACGATGATGGCGTCCGCTCGCTCCAGCAGGGCCTTGGTGGCGGACAGGCGCATCTGCTCGATATGGTCGTTAATCGAGGCGTCTTTCTCGATAAAGGTGTCCGAGGACGGCACATACGCCTCGGGCTGGTAGTAGTCGTAGTAGGAGACGAAGTACTCCACCGAGTTGTTAGGGAAGAAGCTCTTGAACTCGCCATACAACTGCGCCGCCAGGGTTTTATTCGGCGCCAGCACCAGCGTCGGGCGCTGCACCTGGGAGATGACGTTGGCGATGCTGAAGGTCTTGCCCGAGCCGGTCACGCCCAGCAGGGTCTGGTGCGACAACCCTGCTTCCAGGCCTTCCACCATTTGTCGAATGGCCTCGGGCTGGTCGCCTGCGGGCTGAAAACGGGCCACTAATTGAAACTGCGACATTACCTACCTCGACAAAAGGCTGTGACGTGGAGAAAAACCCTACGTCATACCTGGCGAAATGCGTGCGGCGTTATCGCCCCACGCAACCTGGGTCGCTATACTAGCGGCCCACTTGCGCAACCCCTAGCACCTGCATTGCAAGGCGGTTGTTTTGGTTTACCACCCTCTTCTTCGAGCTCCCGCATCATGAGTTTGTTCTCTGCCGTCGAAATGGCTCCGCGTGACCCTATCCTTGGTCTCAATGAAGCATTCAACGCCGACACCCGCACCACCAAGGTAAACCTTGGCGTGGGTGTCTACTGCAACGAAGAAGGCCGCATTCCGTTGTTGCGTGCCGTCGCTCAAGCTGAACAAGCCCGTATTGCTGCGCATGCACCGCGTGGCTACTTGCCAATCGAAGGCATCGCTGCCTACGACCAGGCCGTGCAAAAACTGATTTTCGGTGCTGACTCCGCCCTGCTGGCTGAAGGC
>JBCECW010000410.1:1272-3468 GCA_039207785.1 Pseudomonas sp.
CTCCTGGTCCTCATAGGTGCCGAGCTGCGCGTCGAGCGAGGTCGACGCCTTGCTGGCCGAAGGCCGCGTGGTGACCACCCAGGCCTTGGGCGGTACCGGCGCACTGAAAATCGGCGCGGACTTTATCAAGCGCCTGCTGCCCGACGCCGTGGTCGCCATCAGCGACCCAAGCTGGGAAAACCACCGCGCGCTGTTCGAATCCGCTGGTTTCCCGGTACACAACTACCGCTACTACGACGCTGGCACCCATGGCGTAAACCGTAGCGGTCTGCTGGAAGACCTCAAGGCCCTGCCCGCGCAATCGGTCGTGGTACTGCACGCTTGCTGCCACAACCCGACTGGCGTAGACCTCACTACCGAAGACTGGCTGGCTGTTCTGGAAGTGCTGAAAGAGCGCAACCACGTGCCTTTCCTCGACATCGCCTACCAGGGTTTTGGCGATGGCATCGAAGAAGACGCCGCGGCCGTTCGCCTGTTCGCTAAATCGGGGCTGACCTTCTTCGTTTCAAGCTCGTTCTCCAAATCCTTCTCGCTGTATGGCGAGCGCGTGGGTGCCCTGTCCATCGTCACCGCGTCCAAGGACGAAGCCGCCAAGGTGCTGTCGCAAGTCAAACGCGTGATCCGCACCAACTACTCCAACCCGCCGACCCATGGCGCCACCGTAGTCGCTGCCGTGCTCAACAGCCCGGAACTGCGTGCCCTGTGGGAAGAAGAACTGGGCGAAATGCGCAGCCGTATCCGCGAGATGCGCGTGGCCTTTGTCGAGCAGTTGGCCGCTCTTGGTGCCAAGCGCGATTTCAGCTTCGTGGCCCAACAACGTGGCATGTTCTCCTACTCGGGCCTCACCGCCGAACAGGTTGAACGCCTGAAAAACGAGTTCGGCATCTACGCCGTCAGCACCGGCCGCATTTGCGTCGCTGCGCTGAACACTCGCAACATCGGCGCGGTAACCGAGGCAATCGCCAAGGTCCTCTGAAAAAAACCATAAGGGGACGCTTGCACTTGCTTGACTTCCCCTTTTGAATCAGTAGGATACGCACCGTTGCCGCAAGGCAGCTGTTCCGCGATAGCTCAGTTGGTAGAGCAAGTGACTGTTAATCACTGGGTCCCTGGTTCGAGTCCAGGTCGTGGAGCCAAATTCAAAAAGCCTCGATGCAAATCGGGGCTTTTTTTATACCCGCTAAAAAGCCGGCCCTACAAATCACACAATCCGTAGGAACGGCTTTAGCTCGTAGGATGGGTAGAGGCGTAGCCGAAACCCATCGCAAGTAAAACGCCGATGGGTTTCGCTGCGCTCTACCCATCCTACAGACTGAGCCCCTACGAAAATCGCCGCAAACACCTCGATCCCGTAGGGTGCGCTCCGCGCACCGGCGATTTATGCGTGTACGCCGAAGTGCGCGCATCACACCCTACGAGCGCTGCAGCCGGTAGACGCGCTCGTCCAGGCGGCTCAACCCGCGCTGCAGAAACTTCCAGTTTTCTTCGGCCTTCAGGCTGTCCTCAATATGCAGCAACTGCGGTTGCCAGGCGGCCATCAAGGTGTGCACGTCAGTATCCGGCACCGAGAATGGTGGGCCATCCATCTGGCTCTGGTCGTAGTCGAGACTGACCAACAAACCGCGACACCCAGCCGGCAGCACCTTTGCCAAGTGCTGCGCATAGGCTTCCCGCATGGGAGGCGGCAAGGCGATCAATGCCGCGCGGTCGTAGAGCGCGGTGCAATCGCGCAAGTCTTCGGCGGTCAGGGCAAAGATATCGCCACACCAGAGCTGCACATCGCCGGCCTGGTAAATACGGAAAGCGCCGTGCTCGCGCACCTCTGGCTGCAGGTTTTGTTCGTGGAAAAAGTCTTCCACCGCCTGCTGCACCAACTCCACGCCCAACACCCGCAAGTCCTGCCCGGCCAACCAGGCCAGGTCCAGGCTTTTACCGCACAGCGGCACCAGCACTTGCGCGCCTTTTTCGAGGTTTAGTGTCGGCCAGTACTGCTGCAAATAGGCGTTGGCGCTATCGGCATGAAAGCCGATCTGGTTGTTTTGCCAGCGGCGCTGCCAGAACTCGGCGTGCATGATTGCCTCACTTATTCGATCAAATAGCTCGAAATTTTATACTGGTTTTCGATATATCCAAGCTCGAAGATGCCGCCATGAATTTCGAGGATTGGCCCATGTCGTTACCTAGTCTGTTTATCTC
>JBCECW010000410.1:3478-4349 GCA_039207785.1 Pseudomonas sp.
GCCGCACCGGCAATTCGCGCACCGCGCGTGGGTCCGGGCGCCAGTGGCCCGGCGCTGGCCCGGCTGGCCGCCGAACTGCCACGCCCCAAGGCGATTCTGGTGGTGTCGGCGCACTGGGAAAGCAATCAACTGCTGGTCAACAGCAACCCACGGCCAGACACCTGGCATGACTTCGGTGGCTTTCCGCCGGAGCTGTACGAGGTGCAGTACCCAGCGCCCGGCGCACCGGACCTGGCCGTAGCCGCCCGCGACCTGCTGCTGGCCGCCAACCTGCCGGCCGAGCTGGATGCCAACCGGGTATTCGACCACGGCGTCTGGGTGCCGCTGGCATTGATGTACCCGGCGGCCGATATCCCTATCGCCCAGGTGTCCATCCCTACCCGCCTTGGCCCTTCCTTCCAGACCCGCGTCGGCCGTGCCCTGGCCAGCCTGCGCGAACAAGGCGTGCTGTTGATTGGCTCGGGCAGCATTACCCATAACCTGGGCGAGCTGAACTGGCGCGCCGGGCCGGAGGTGATCGAACCATGGGCCAAGGCCTTCCGCGACTGGATGGTGGACCACCTGGCCGCCGACGACGAACAGGCGCTGCACGACTACCGCAGCCAGGCGCCCTTCGCCGTCCGCAGCCACCCACGTGATGAACACCTGTTGCCGCTGTACTTTGCCCGTGGCGCGGGCGGTACCTTCAGCGTGGCGCACAAGGGCTTCACCATGGGGGCGTTGGGGATGGATATTTACCGGTTCGGTTAAGAGCGATGGTGCGCGAAGCGCACCCTACGGTTTCGGCGTAAACGAGGCGATCCGGTCCGGCTCGGTATCGTAGGGTGCGCTCCGTGTTCAGCCGGGAGACATAGGTAACGGGTGTCGGGAG
>JBCECW010000411.1:0-671 GCA_039207785.1 Pseudomonas sp.
CGCCCTTGGCCAGCGGGACGTTGCTCACCGCCGCCGGCAGGTCCAGGCTGGCCAGGCTGCGTACCTCGCTGGGCCAGCGCAGCATCACCAGCACCATGGCATCGTCGATGGGCATCAGCGCCGCCAGGTGCTGGCGGGTGTGCAGCACCACCAGGGCCAGGGCTACTTTCTGTGTGCTGGCCAGGGTTTCGCGCAGCAGTGCATAGACCTTTTCGCCGCGTTTGTCCGGGCTTAGGTAGTACGGGGTGTCGATGTTTTGCAGGGGGATCTGCGCGCTATCGACAAAGGAAAAGATATCGATGGTCTGGGTGGAAACCGGGTGGGCATCGCGGATTTCCTCTTCGCTGAGCACCACATACTGACCTTTCTCGTAGGCCACGCCCTTGACGATATTGTCCTTGTCGATTTCCTTGCCGGTAACCTTGTTGATGCGTTTGTAACCCACCGGCTCCATGCTGTGCTTGTCCAGCCAGTCGAAGTCCACGCCCTGGGCGGAGGTGGCCGACGTCAGGGCCACGGGGATATGCACCAGGCCGAAACTGATGGCGCCTTTCCAGATGGCTCTTGGCATTGCGCTCTCCTTACAAGGTCACGCCATCGCTGTAGGTCACGCGGTCCAGCTGATTGATATCGCGGATTTCGCGCAGCATGTTGTCGGCGGCGGTTTCCGC
>JBCECW010000411.1:681-2939 GCA_039207785.1 Pseudomonas sp.
CACGCAGCCCGGCACGAGGACCCACAGCACGCGCACCTCGGCGCCGATGCGCTTGGGCTGGTATTCGATCAGGCCCACGTAGTGATGGCCGTCTTTCATCGCATCGGTCCAGGCGATGCAGGTTTCAAAGTCGCGGAACATGGCAAAGCCCCCCTCGTTTTCGCCTTACAGCAATTGGGACCGGCCGTGGGAAAGAAGAGTTGCAGTTTTGTTTGCCCGCGCCTGCGTCAGGCTTTGGGCGCCAAGTTTGCCGCGCATTCCGCCTGTCGCCTGCCCGCCAAGCCGCGCTGGAGAGCGGTGGCGCGCCTTCTATGCTGAGCCAGGCACGCAGAGGAGACGTGGCTATGGTCCAGGCGCTTTACCCGGGGGTGTATGTCGAGGAAGTCCAGGCGGGCGCGCGACCTATCGCCCCGCTGCCAACGGCGGTAACGGCCTTCGTGGGTTACACGCTCAAGGGCGTGGCCAATACGCCGCTGCCGGTGCTGAGCTACCACGACTTCGCTGAGCTATTCGGCGAGCGCCAGCCGGTAACTGCCCTGGCGTTTGCCGTGCAGCAGTTCTTTGCCAATGGCGGCAGCCATGCCGTGGTGGTACGGGTGGCCAGCGCGGGCAACGCCCAGCAGTTGATCGACGACGGCCTGGCGGCCCTGCACGGCAATGACTTCAATCTGCTGGTGATTCCGGAAACCTACGATATGGTCGGCGGCGCTGAGGCTGCAGTGATCGCTGCCGGCGTGGCGCTGTGCGAGGCGCAGCAGGCGTTCTATATCGTCGACGCCCCGGCGCACTGCAACCTCGACAGCATTGCGCCATGGGCCCACGGCATTTCCCAATCGCGTAATGCCGCCACCTATTTTCCGGCGGTGCGGGTAATCAACCCCAGCGACGATAGCGTGCGCACCGTCGCGCCCTCGGGAACCCTGGCGGGGATCTACGCGCGCACCGATGCCGAACGGGGCATATGGAAAGCCCCGGCCGGCGAAGGCGCCGACCTGCGCGGTGTGGTGGACCTGGCCTTGGCGCTTAACGATATGCAGAACGGCCAGATCAACCCGCAGGCCGTCAATGTGCTGCGCAGCTTTGCCCCGTTTGGCCGGGTGGTCTGGGGTTCACGCACCCTGCGCGGCAGCGATGCGCAGGCCGACGAATACAAATATATTCCGGTGCGCCGCCTGGCCCTGTTTCTCGAACGCAGCCTGGCGCGTGGCACCGAGTGGGCGGTGTTCGAGGCCAATGACGAACCGCTGTGGGCGCAACTGCGCCTGGCGGTGCAGGCGTTTATGCACGAGCTGTTTCGCCAGGGCGCCTTCGAAGGCAAAGAGCCGCGCGAAGCCTACTTTGTGAAGTGCGATGGCGAGACCACCACGGCGCTGGATCGCCAGCAGGGGCTGGTCAACCTGCTGGTGGGCTTTGCGCCACTGAAGCCGGCGGAGTTTGTGTTGTTGCGCATACAGCAGCGCACGCTGGCTGATACCTAACCCTCTCTCCACCCCTCTCGGCTGCCCGCCCGGCCTAGCGGGCGAGGGGTGACGAAAGGCTACAACCGCATGCGGCTAGCCCCCTCTCCCGCTTGCGGGAGAGGGATGGGGAGAGGGGCCGTTGAGGTTGTGTTTCTAGATTCTGAATTGCCGCACCAACGCCCCCAACCGATTACCCAAATCCGCCAGGCTCCTGGCCGACTGCGCACTCTGCTGGGTTTCATCGGCCACCCGCTCCACCGCCCCGGCAATCTGGTGCACGCTGCGGTTGATTTCCTCGGCCACCGCCGTCTGCTCTTCGGCGGCACTAGCGATCTGGGCGTTCATGGCGTTGATGGTGGCGATCAGCTCGGCAATCGCGTCCAGCGAGGTGCCGGCCTGGTTGGCTTGCTGGCTGGTAACATCACCGGCTTCGCTGGAGCGGCGCATGGCGGTCACGGCCTCTTCGGTGCCGTGTTGCAGGCGGTCGATCATGCCCTGGATTTCCTGGGTGCTCTGCTGGGTGCGGCTGGCCAGCGCGCGCACCTCGTCGGCCACTACGGCAAAACCACGCCCAGCCTCACCGGCCCGGGCCGCTTCGATGGCGGCGTTCAAGGCCAACAGGTTGGTCTGCTCGGCAATCGAGCGAATCACCCCGAGCACGCTGACAATCGACTGCACGTCCTGCTGCAGGCTATCGAGCGAGGTGCCGCTGGCGCGGATATCGCCCACCAGCGCGTGAATGCGGGTGATGCTGCCGTCCACCACCTTTTTCGCCGCCTGGCCTTCCTGATCGGTTTG
>JBCECW010000411.1:2949-4346 GCA_039207785.1 Pseudomonas sp.
CGCCGCGCCTTGGGCGCTTTGCGCCACCTGGTGGGCGGCCGCCGACATTTCATTAATGGCGGTGGCCACCTGGTCGGTTTCATGCCGCTGGCTGGCCATGGCCTGGTCGGCGCGTTGGGTTTGCGCCGAGACCTCGGCCACCAGCCCGGTCAGTTGGCCGGTCATTTCCACGATCTGCCGCACCAGGCCATGAATCTTGGCGACAAAGGCGTTAAAGGAGCCGGCCAGTTCGCCCAGTTCATCCTGGCTGTTTACGGGCAGGCGGCGAGTCAGGTCGCCCTCGCCGGCGGCAATGTCATCGAGGTTCTGCTTGATCTGCTGCAAGGGGCGCAAAAAGGCGTTGCCCAACGCCAGCCCGGCAATGCCGAAGATCACCAGCAGCACCACCGCAATCACCACGATGCTGGTGACGATGGTGCGGATGCGCGAGGCGATTTCGTCCTGCACCTTGGCCACGTCGGCTTCGATGCCATCGAGGTTGATGGCCGTGCCCAGGGACATATCCCATTTCGCCAGGTACACGTTGTACGCCAGCTTGGGCACCAGCACCTTGTCGTTGGTGGGCAGCGGCGAGGCATAGCGCAGATAACCCGTGCCGTTTTTGCCGACGTTGTACAGCTCGCGGTTGACGAATACGCCGTTGGGGTCCTGGCGATCGGCAAGCACCTTGCCGACATCCACCGGGCTGTCGCCACGGAACAGGCGGGTAATCGCCGCGTCATGGCCGAAGAAGTAGCCGTCCTTGCCGTATTTGATTTTCGACAGGATAACGATGGCCTGCGCGCGGCTGGCCATATCGCCCTGGGCGGCGCCGTCATACAGGCTCTGCACCGAGCCCAAGGCAATCTGCATATAGCTTTGCAGTTCTTTTTGCCGTTCCTGGATCAAGCGTTCGCGGGTTTCCTTGACCTCGCCATCGGCCAGGCTGAGCAGCACCTGGGTAACGGCGCCGCTAAGCACCAGGGCAAACAACAACACGGGCACCAGGGCCAGCAGCAGGACTTTGGTCTTTAAACGCATGATCACTCCTTAAACAGCGCACCGTCAGGCAACGGCAGTGCTGCTGTATCGGCACATATTGTTTTGGCTGTAGGCGATATCGTTGAGTCAGTTCAGACCAAGGCGACATTTTTTGCGCGTTTTTTAACCCCCGGCCACTGGCAATAAAAAACCTCGGCAGCGCCTATAAATATCCGTTCAATATTTTGATCGCTCGTGTGCATAATTCTTGCCTGTAAATAAGACGGCTCCTGACCAAGCCGCGAAAAATCTTATTTACACGCAGGTATCGGCACACAACGCATAAGCCACGCGCATCAAGAAAGCGCAGACGTGTGCCGATATGAGTCCTGTCTTCTGACGCTTTTATAGGAAACATCCATGCTCAGTCGCCTTTC
>JBCECW010000412.1:0-4330 GCA_039207785.1 Pseudomonas sp.
ACCTCGGCGAGCGCGACGAAGCGGCGTTGCAGCGCTTCAGTCGCGGTGCCCTGGTGCAGGCCCGCAAGGCCGCTGAAGCGTTGGGGTACTACCACGCCGAGATCGACGCCAAGGTCGACCACAACGACAAAGGCCCGCGCCTGCTGATTACGATTGAGCCAGGCGAGCCGGTGCATCTGCGCAATGTCACCGTGCGTATCGATGGCCCGGCCGCGCAACTACCAGCCTTTCGCGTACCCAAAAGCAGCCAGCTCACCAGCGGCGCCGTGCTTAACCATGGCCACTACGAAGATGCCAAGCGCCTGATCCAGAACCAGGCCTCGCGTTATGGCTTTTTCAGTGGCCGTTTTACCAGTCAACGCCTGGATATCGATCCGGTGGCCGGGGTGGCGGATATCGAGCTGATCTACGCCAGTGGCCCGCGTTACTACTTCGGCCCCAGCCAGTTCAGCGGCGACCACCGCTTCGACGAGCAGTTGCTGCAACGCATGGTGCCGTTCAAACCCGGTACGGCGTATGACGCCGACCTGATCGCCAAGCTCTACCAGAACCTGCAAGGCAGCGGCTACTTCGAGAGCGTGCGGGTGGATGCCGCGCCCACCCAGGGCGGCGGCGAACAGGTGCCGGTCACGATTGACCTCACCGCGCGCAAACCCCGCACCATGGGCGTAGGCCTGGGCTTTTCTACCGACGTCGGGCCACGGGCGAAATTCAACTGGACCCGCCACTGGGCCAACCCCCAGGGCGATAGCTACGGCACCGAGATGGAATTGTCGGCGCCGCGGCAAAACGTCGGGCTCTGGTATGACATTCCCGGCAACCCGCCGCTGACCAATAAAACCCGCTGGGCCGGCGGCTACCAGTACGAAGAGCTGGCCGATACCGATAGCCTCAGCCGCCTGCTGACCGTCGGCCCCGAATGGCACAGCAAGCTCGATAACGGCTGGCAGCAAGTGCTGTCGCTCAAACTGCAACGCGAGGAATACCGCCTGGGCAGCGACAACGGCCTGAGCACCTTGCTGATGCCCGGCGTCAGTTACTCCTACCTGCACAGTGATAACGCCATCGACCCGGCCAACGGCTATCGCTTGCAGTTCGAAGCCTCGGTGGCCAAGGACGGCTTGGTCTCCGACAGCAACCTGCTGTACGGCACGGTCCTGGCCAAAGGCCTGACTACCCTGTGGGACAAGCACCGCTTTCTGGGCCGCGTGCAATTTGGCGGCAGCGCCACCGACGAATACAAAGCCGTGCCGCCGTCGCTGCGTTTTTTTGCCGGTGGCGACCAGAGCGTGCGCGGCTATGACTACCAGTCGCTGTCGCCGGAAAACAACGAGGGTGACCGCATTGGTGGCCGCTACCTGGTGGCCGGTTCTGTGGAGTACCAATACAGCTTTGCCGAACGCTGGCGCTGGGCGGCGTTTGTCGACCAGGGCAATGCCTTCCAGACCCTGGAAATTCCCACCTTGAAAACCGGCGTGGGCATGGGCATTCGCTGGATTTCCCCGGTCGGCCCATTGCGCCTGGACCTGGCCCGCGCGCTGGACGATGACGGTGGTTTTCGCCTGCACTTTTCCATGGGGCCAGAGCTATGACCTGGCTTAAGCGTGGGGCCCTCGGCGTGCTGGCGCTATTGCTCGGCTTGGGGTTGGCGATGGCGCTGCTGCTGGGTACTGCAGGCGGCAGCCGTTGGCTGCTGGCGCAGGTGCCGGGTGTGCAGGTGCAGGGGTTTGACGGGCGCTTGGGTGGCAGTTGGAGCGCCGATAGCCTGGTGTGGGAGCAGGGCGGCGATAAGGTTGAGCTGAGTGAGGTGCGTTTTGCCTGGTCGCCGGCCTGCTTGCTGAAACTCACGCTGTGTCTGGATCAGGTTCACGCCCGCCAACTGACCCTGCAGTTCGCCAGCAGCGAGAGCACCAGCGATGAGCCGCTGACCTTGCCCAACCTCAATCTGCCGTTGGCCCTGCAAGTGGGCGATATCCAACTGGGCAGCATTGTCTACAACGGCGGCGAGCAGGCCAGCCAGTTGCAACTGGTGGCGCACTGGGGCGTGGCGGGGTTGGTGATCGAGCGGCTGCAAGGCAGCAGCAATGGCGTGGGGCTGGATCTGCACGGCACCCTGGCGCCGAACGGGCAGTGGCCGCTAAGCGTGGAGGGCAACGTGCAACTGCCGGCGCCGGATGCACAGGCCTGGCAACTTGCGGTGCAGGTGCAGGGCGATCTGCTGGCAAAGCTGGCGGTTAACGCCCAGAGCAGCGGCTACCTGAATGGCCAGGTGCAGGGCAGCGTGCAGCCGTTAAGTGAAGGGTTGCCGGCGCAGGCAACCATCAGCGTCGAGCACTTTGCGCCGGCTGCGGATCTGCCGGCCTTGAACGCCATAACGCTGACTGCCGCCGGAACCTTGAGCGAGGGTTACCAAGTCAATGGCCAGGCCGGGCTGGTGGCGCAGGGCGGTGATATGCCGCTGACGCTCGCCGGGCTGGTCACCGCCGCTGGCGCCGATATCCAGGCCCTGACCGTGCAGGCCGACGCCGAGCAACACATTACCCTCAGCGGCCAGCTCGCCTGGCAAGACAGCTTTAGCGCCGATGCGCAATTTACCTGGCTGGATTTCCCCTGGCGGCGCCTGCTGCCAGACGTGGAGGAGCCCGCCGTCAGCCTGCACCGCCTCGCCGGGCAGGTGCATTACCAAGACGGCAATTACCTGGGCAACTTTGCCGCCGACCTCAATGGCCCGGCCGGCGCCTTTAGCCTGAGCAGCCCGGTAAGTGGCGACCTGAGCCAGGTGCACCTGGTCAGCCTAGTGCTGCAAGCCGGGCAGGGCAAAGCCGAGGGGCAGGTGACGCTGGGCTTTGCCGATGGCGTTCGTTGGGATAGCCGCCTGCAATTGAGCCAGCTCAACCCGGCCTATTGGCTTGCAGAATTGCCCGGCACCCTGGGCGGCACCTTGCGCAGTACGGGGGAATACCGTGAGCAGTTAAAGCTGGACGCCGACCTTGACCTCAATGGCCGTCTGCGTGGCCAGCCGGCTGTACTGCAAGTACAGGCCGCCGGCGCTGGGGAGCGTTGGCAGGTGGGTAAGCTGGACGTGCGCCTGGGCGATAACCGGGTAAACGGGCAGGGCAGTCTGGATCAGAAACTGGCCGGGCAACTGACTATCGCCATGCCGCGCCTGGGCCAGCTGTGGCCGCAGTTGACGGGGCAAGTAAACGGTCAACTAGACCTGGCCGGCACCCTGCAAGCGCCGCAAGGCCAGCTCAATCTGCGCGGCGCGCAATTGGCGTATCAGCAGCAGAAGTTGGCCACGCTGGAACTGGCGGCCAAGCTCGATGGCCTGCAACGCGGCACTCTTGAGCTGACCGGCACCGGCATTCACAGCGGCGACACTGATCTGGGCCGCTTGCAGGTACAAGGCAATGGCAATCGCCAGCAGCAGCGCGTCAGCCTCGATCTGGCGGGCAGCAAACTCAAACTGGCGTTGGCCGCCGATGGCACCCTGGCGCAGAACTTTGACTGGCGCGGGCGCATCAGCAGCGGCGAAGTACAAAGCGCCGGGCAGACCTGGAGCCTGCAAAACGCCGCGCCACTGCAACGGCTGGCCAACGGCCAACTGACCCTCGGTGCCCATTGCTGGCAGAGCGGGGCGGCCAGCCTGTGCGGCGACGACCAGCGCCTGCTGCCGGAGCCACGGTTGCGCTGGCGCCTGCGCGACTTCCCGATGCAGACCCTGGCGCAATGGTGGCCGGCGGATTTTGCCTGGCAGGGCAACCTCAATGCCGATATCAAACTCGATCTGCCGGCCAGCGGCCCCAATGGTGATCTCCGCCTGGACCTGGGCAGCGGCAATCTGCGGGTACGCGACAACGGCCAGTGGCTGGACCTACCCTACGACCGCTTTAGCCTGGCCAGCCAGTTGCGCCCGCAGCGGATCAACTCGCAACTGGACTTCCATGGCCCGCAACTGGGCCAGTTGACCCTGAACGCGCAGCTGGACCCACGCCCGGCGAGCAAACCGCTAAATGGCACCTTCGAGCTGGCGGGCCTGGACCTGAGCGTGGCGCGCCCCTTTGTACCGATGGTGGAGCGCTTGACTGGCCACTTGAATGGCAGCGGCACCTTGTCCGGTGGCTTGCTGGCACCACAGGTCAACGGCCGGCTGCTGGTGCAGGACGGCGAGGTATCTGGCAGCGAATTGCCCGTCAACATCCAGGGATTGCAGGCCGAGGCGCTGATCAGTGGCGAACGCCTGCAACTGAACAGCACCTGGCATAGCGGCGAGGCGGGCGAGGGCAGCTTGCGGGGTTCCTTGGTCTGGCTCAATGGCCTGGATATGGAC
>JBCECW010000413.1:0-4321 GCA_039207785.1 Pseudomonas sp.
TGGTGGAATCTGGCGCAGGAAGTCGGCAGTAGCCGAGCCTTTGTGCGGGGCGCCAACGCTGGTGGCCGAGGCCACCAGATCTGGCCGTACCGCCGCCACGTAGCGGATGGTCGGGCCGCCATGGCTATGGCCAATCAGGTTGACCTTGGGTTTGCCGCTGATGGCCACGATCTCTTCCACCTGGGCCAGCAGCTGTTCGCCGCGTTTTTCCGAGGTGTCGAGTTGGCTGACTTCGGTGACATACACCTTGGCGCCATCACTGCGCAGGGCCGAGGGAATGCCGTACCAGTAATCCACGCCAAGAATGCTGTCGAAGCCCAGCATGCCGTGGGCCAGTACTACCGGGTATTTGGTCTGGGTATAGCCGGTGGAGCCGAACAGACCTGCGTCAGCCTGGTTTGAAATCAGTAAACCGGAGGCAAGGCAGAGGGCGAGCAGAGTTTTATTGTTGTTCATATGCGCTCTCGCAAGGGATGAATAAGGCCAGTGTCGCCATCCTGGGCAAGCCCCCACGCCCATCCGGGGCGCGTACAGCAGCGCAAGCGGTAGTACAGGATTCATGCCACTACAAGCGCAGCGCCCTGGTCGGCTCTAGTTCGGCGTTTTGCGGCAAATGGGCAGCGATTGTCGGACAATTTTCGCTGTTTCCCCTGTTACTGGCTGAAACGGCAAACGCGGTGTTTGGCCACTTTTACCTGCCTGTCCAGGCCGGCAAAACCCGCAGCTCACGTGGGGAAAAGGCCTGCTAGCGTGGCGGACCTAACCAAAGGATGGGTTGGCAGGCGCAGAGCCCCAGGGTTGACGCTTGGCGCCGCCTTCCCTAGGATTGCCGCCAGCGCCGATTTAAACAGCTACTTGCGGGGCGCTCAGCGAAGACCACAGGCCACTTGCATGGCCGGCTTCGAAATACCGCTAAAGCGCTGGTTCGGTGCCGCCTCTCACCGCTTCCTGCGAAGCTTCTGAGGCGAGAGACCCGTACATGAATGCCCACACTGCGTTAACCTCCGCTGCATCCCCGGCCCTGGCGCCGACTCCTGCTGCTGCCCCTTTGAATCTGCGACCTCTTCTGCGACTTGCACCGATTACCAGCGGTTTGGCCCTGCGCAATCCGAAAATCCTCCTGGGCGGCAATCACCAGCCCACCTTGCTGCGCTACCTCGAAGGCTGGCCAAAACGCTGGGGTGGCCCGCGTACCTTTCAGGTGCAGTTCGTGGCGGCCGATGAATCGCTGCAACGCTTTGCCCGTGACAGCTTCGACCTGGCAGTAGTACCGGCACCCAGCGCCGAAAACCTGGAAAGCTGCGTACGCGAATTGGTCCGTGTGGCGCGCCAAGGGTTGATTACCCGTCGCTAGGTGAAGCGGTGCGCGGAGCGCGCCCTACGGTATCGTCGTTCTGCCGCGCTGACCGATTACGTCAACCGCCCTTGAGCATATGCGTCATTGAGCCCGCCCTGAGCCGATGCCTACCCTGCGCAACGTCATTTACGCAGGGAGCCACCGTATGCAACGCAACCATTTCGAGACCGAACACAACCTGTTCCGCGAGGCCTTTCGCGCCTTTTTGCAAAAGGAAGTCGTGCCCCATCAGGAAGCCTGGGAGGAGGCCGGGGTGGTCAGCCGCGAGGTGTGGCTCAAAGCCGGCGAGATGGGGTTTCTGCTGCCTTGGGCCGATGAGGAATACGGCGGCAGTGGCCTGAAAGACTTCCGCTACGAACAGATCATGTGCGAGGAACTGGCCAATATTAATGAGGCCGGTTTTATGCTGCCGCTGCACTCGGCGCTCTGCGGCCCCTATATCGCCGACTACGGCAATGCCGAACAGAAGGCCCGCTTCCTGCCGGGCATCATTCGCGGTGAATGCATTCTTGCCGTGGCCATGACCGAGCCGAGCGCCGGCTCCGACCTGGCCGGTATGCGTACCACCGCTGTCGACAAGGGCGACCACTACGAGCTCAACGGCTCCAAGGTATTTATCTCCAACGGCCTGCTGGCCGATGTGGTGATCGTTGCGGCCAAGACCGACCCGGCCAACAAACACGCCATGGGCCTGTTCCTGGTGGAGCGCGGTATGGAGGGTTTCGAGCGTGGGCGCAACCTGAAAAAGCTCGGGATGAAAAGCCAGGACACCGCCGAGCTGTTTTTCAATAACGTCAAAGTACCCAAGGAAAACCTGCTGGGCGACGCCAAGGGCGGCTTTTTCTACCTGATGAATATGCTTGCCCAGGAGCGCCTGACCAACGCCTGTGGCGCGGTCGGCGGTGCCGAGGCGGCGTTGCAGGTGACCATCGATTACGTCAAGGAACGCAAGGCCTTCGACCGGCCGATCTCACATTTCCAGAACACCCGCTTCAAGCTCGCCGAAATGCGCACCCAGGTGGACGTGGCGCAGGTATTCGTCGACCGCTGCGTAATGGACCACAACCAGAAAAAACTCACCCCCGAAGTCGCCGCCGAGGCCAAACTCTTTACCACCGAATTGCTCGGCAAGGTGGTGGACGAGGGCTTACAGCTGCACGGTGGTTGGGGCTATATGTGGGAATACCCAATCTGCAAGATGTACGCGAATGCGCGGATCCAACGGATCTTCGCCGGCACCTCGGAAATCATGAAAGAGATCATCAGCCGCGGCATGAAGCTGTAACGCCAGGAGAACATCGCCATGAATGCCATCGACGCCTGGGCGCAGATCGCCACCGGCCGCACCCACGCCGAGCTGCCGGAGGTGGCGCGCCTGTTCGAAAAATCCGGTTCGGCCCATCTGCTCGACCGCCACCTGGACCCAGCGCAAACCGTGGCGCTGATGGATGCCGGCGGCGTCGACAAACTAATGCTTGCTGCCTGGTGCCGGCCGGAGCGTTGGCTCTGTACCAACGATGAAGTGGCGATGTTTACCCGCGCCTTTCCCGAGCGCTTTGTTGGCGTGGCGACGGTGGATTTGAGCAAGCCGGTGGCGGCAGTCAAGGAACTGGAGCGGGCGGTCACCGAGCTTGGCTGCAAGGCCCTGCGCATTGTGCCGTGGCTATGGAAACTGCCGCCCAACCATCGCCTGTATTACCCGCTGTATATGAAATGCATCGAGCTGGATATTCCGTTCTGCACCCAGGTTGGCCATACCGGGCCGCTGATGCCGTCGGAAACCGGGCGGCCGGTGCCGTATCTGGATGAGGTGGCGCTGGACTTCCCGGAGCTGCGTATTGTCGCCGGCCATATCGGCCACCCATGGACCGATGAAATGATTGGCCTGGCCTGGAAACACGACAATATCTATATCGACACCTCGGCCTACCTGCCGCGCTACTACCCGCCACAGTTGCTGCACTTTATGCAGAGCTACGGCCAGGACAAGGTGCTGTTTGGCAGTAACTTTCCGCAGTTGTCGCTAGAGAAATGCATGGCGCAGGTGCAGGAACTGGGGCTCGACGCCGAGGTACTAGGCAAGTTTTTGCACGGCAATGCCCGCCGTGTGTTCAAACTCCCCCAATAACAATAAGCAAGGAGTCGTCATGAAAGGCCCTTTGGCATCGCTCAAAGTGTTGGACTTTTCCACCCTGTTGCCCGGCCCGTTCGCCTCGCTGCTGCTGGCCGATATGGGCGCCGAGGTGCTGCGCGTGGAGTCACCCAGCCGTATGGATCTGGTGCGCGTACTGCCGCCCCATGACCATGGCGTGGCCGCCAGCCATGCCTACCTCAACCGCAACAAACGGGCGATTGCCCTGGACCTGAAGCAGGCGGCGGCGGTGGAGGTGGTCAAGCAACTGGTGCAGGAGTACGACATCGTCCTTGAGCAGTTCCGCCCCGGGGTAATGGACAAGCTGGGGGTTGGCTACGAGGCGCTCAAGGCCATCAACCCACGGCTGATCTATGTGTCGATCACCGGCTACGGCCAGACCGGCCCCTACAAGGACCGCGCCGGCCACGATATCAACTACCTGGCGCTGTCCGGGATCGCCGACCAGACCGGACGCCTGGCCAGCGGCCCATTGCCGTTGGGCATTCAGGCGGCGGATATCGCTGGCGGCTCGTTGCACGGGGTGATGGGCTTGCTGGCGGCGGTGATCCAGCGCCACCACACCGGCGAAGGGCAGCAGGTGGATGTCAGCATGACCGACTGCATCTTTAGCCTGCACGCCATGGCCGGCGCCGGTTACCTGGCCTGTGGTGAGGCGCCGAAAATGGAAAGCCAGGCGCTCAATGGCGGCAGCTTTTACGACTACTACCGCACCCGTGATGGCCGCTGGTTTTCCGTGGGCAGCCTGGAGCCGCAATTTATGCAGCAGTTCTGCGCTGCCATTGGCCGGCCGGAATTGGCCGCCCATGGCC
>JBCECW010000414.1:0-4321 GCA_039207785.1 Pseudomonas sp.
CACCACGCCGCTGCCGCATCCGTTCTCGACCGGCGACGAACTGCTGGCGCGCTCGCGCGAATCGGGCCTGTCGATCGCGCAGCTGATGCTGGAGAACGAGAAGAGCTGGCGCAGCGAGGAAGACGTGTTCGCCGGATTGCGCGAGAGTTGGAACGCGATGCAAAGCTGCGTCGCGCGCGGCATCCGTGAGGAAGGCACCTTGCCCGGCGGCCTGCATGTCTCGCGTCGTGCACCGACGCTGTACAAGGAACTGTCGTCGCGCCCGGAGGCGGCGATGCGCGACCCGTTGACCGTGCTCGATTGGGTGAACCTCTACGCGCTGGCGGTCAACGAGGAGAACGCGGCCGGCGGACGCGTGGTCACCGCGCCGACCAACGGCGCGGCCGGGATCCTGCCCGCCGTGCTGCATTACTACGATCGCTTCTGCCCAGGCAGCACCGAGCGTGGCGTGTTCGACTTCCTGCTCACCGCTGCCGCGGTCGGCATCCTCTACAAGGAAAACGCCTCGATCAGCGGCGCCGAAGTCGGTTGCCAGGGCGAAGTGGGCGTGGCCTGTTCGATGGCCGCCGGTGCCCTGTGCGAAGTCCTGGGCGGCAGCGTGCAGCAGGTGGAAAACGCCGCCGAAATCGGCATGGAACACAACCTGGGCCTGACCTGCGACCCGATTGGCGGCCTGGTGCAAGTGCCCTGCATCGAACGCAATGCCATGGGCTCGGTAAAAGCCATCAATGCCGTGCGCATGGCCCTGCGTGGCGATGGCCAGCACTTTGTCTCGCTGGACAAAGTGATCCGCACCATGCGCCAGACCGGCGCGGATATGAACAACAAATACAAGGAAACGGCGCGGGGTGGGTTGGCGGTGAACATTATTGAATGTTGAGCTCCGTGGCGCCTGCGGCCCTCACCCCCAGCCCCTCTCCCGCAAGCGGGAGAGGGGAGCAGCTTGGCGGCCAGACAAATACATCGAATACCCCAGAGATCAGTCCCCTCTCCCGCTTGCGGGAGAGGGCGAGGGTGAGGGGCCTTTCCCCCACCAGAACCCCCTTTCAAGGAGCACACCCATGACCACCGAAACCCTGGCCAAAACCCCACTCCACGCCCTGCACCTGGAACTCGGTGCGCGCATGGTGCCGTTCGCCGGCTACGACATGCCGGTGCAATACCCCCTCGGCGTACTCAAGGAACACCAGCACACCCGCGACCAGGCCGGGCTGTTCGACGTCTCCCATATGGGCCAGATCCTGCTGCGTGGCGCCAACGCCGCCAGCGCCCTGGAAACCCTCGTGCCGGTCGACATCATCGACCTGCCCGTGGGCATGCAGCGCTACGCCATGTTTACCGATGAAAACGGCGGCATCCTCGATGACCTGATGGTCGCCAACCTGGGCAACGACACGCTGTTTCTGGTGGTCAACGCCGCCTGCAAAAACCAGGACCTGGCCCATCTGCAAAAACACCTGAGCGGCCAGTGCGAAGTCGTCGCCCAGTTCGACCGCGCCCTGCTCGCCCTGCAAGGCCCCGCCGCCGTGACCGTATTGGCGCGCTTGGCGCCGGAAGTCGCAGCCATGACCTTTATGAACTTCCAGCCGGTAACCCTGCTGGGCGTCGACTGCTTTGTCAGCCGCTCCGGCTACACCGGTGAAGACGGCTACGAGATCTCCATCCCCGCCGATGCCGCCGAAAAAATCGCCCGTGCCTTGCTGGCGGAACCGGAAGTCCAGGCCATCGGCCTTGGCGCCCGCGACTCGCTGCGCCTGGAAGCCGGGCTGTGCCTGTATGGCCACGATATGAGCACCGCCACCACGCCGATCGAAGCCGGGCTGCTGTGGGCCATCTCCAAGGCCCGCCGTGCCGATGGCGCGCGCGCTGGCGGCTTCCCTGGCGCCGCCCGTGTATTTGCCCAACAACAAGACGGCGTGGCGAGCAAACGGGTTGGCCTGCTGCCGCAAGAGCGCACACCGGTGCGTGAAGGTTGCGAGATTGTCGATGCCGATGGCGTGGTGATTGGCAGCGTGTGCAGCGGCGGCTTCGGCCCGACCCTCGGCGCACCGTTGGCCATGGGCTATGTAAACGCCGGGCATAACGCCCTGGAGAACACCGTCTGGGCGCTGGTGCGCGGCAAGCGCGTACCGATGAAAGTCGCCAAGACCCCATTTGTGCCGCAGCGCTACTACCGCGGGTAACGCCGCCATGGTGCGCGGAGCACACCCTACGAGACCGCGTCAGACGCGAATCACCGTGTTTACGCCTACATCGTAGGGTGCGCTACGCGCACCAAGCGCTCTGACGGGGACTGGCCAAGCACCGCGCCGGCTGCGCAAAATAGCCCGCCCAGCCTGCCAACAAGGACGTCCGTTGTGCCCCCGATCCTGCGCTGCCTGCTCCTGCCCCTGCTGTGCCTGGCGTTCGCCCAGGCACAGGCCGATACCCTGATCACCAACGCCAGCGAGCTACGTGATGCCCTGCGCGGCAGCGCCCAGGCCGCCGAGCTGGAAGAGCTCACCGCCGACCGCGGCTGCGGCCCAGCCGGTTGTGTGATCGACCTTGCCGAACTGCGTATCCAGCGCGAGCAAGGCCTGCTGCAACGTATCGACGGCCAACCGCTGCGCTGGCAACAAGCTGGCGATGCCCTGCCCGAGCTCGACTGGTCGCCCCTGGCCGCCTACCGCGTCAGCACCGCCGGAAAACCCTGGGGCCTCTGCCTGGAATTCAGCCACAGCGGCATCGGCAAAAGCGGCCTGAACCAACGCTGGACCAGCCTGGTACTGGTGCCCTACAACGGCAACCAGCCAGGCCCTGCCGCCTACCGCATAGTGGGCTACTGGACCGGCTGCGACAGCCTGCAAGTGGGCGAACAACCTGGCCAACTGGTGCTCCCGGTAATCAGCCAGAACACCGACCAGCCCCTGCAACTGCGGCGCTACCACTGCAGCGTAAACGCCTGCGACAGCCAGCCCGCTAGCCAGCAGGTGCAGCTGCAAGACAGCACACTGCGTTTGCTAGCGCCCTAGCCGGCAGTTATTCCTGAGCCATTGCCGCCACGCCACTGTCTGCATCTAAACCGCCGCACACCAGGGGCCATCATGCCTGCCATTACCTACCTGTACCGCCACCCCTCCGCCGGCCTGCTGCTGGTGCAACTGCTCGGGGTACTGCTCTACCCCTGGATGGAAGACACTCCGCTAGGCCGCGCTCTGTTCGGCGCCTTTGGTCTGGTGGTATTGGGCCTGGCCCTGCAGATGGTCAAACGCAGCTCGGCGCAAACCTGGGTGGCCGTAGTACTGGCAGTGATGGTACTGGGCCTGTCGCTGGTCGATCACCTGATGCCCGCCGTCAGCCTGGAAGCCGTGACGGCGTTGCTGGAGGCGCTGTTCTACCTCTACGCAGCGGTCAGCCTGATCCGCTATATGAACGCCGACCACCGCGCCACCACCGATGAACTATTCGCTGCCGGCGCCACCTTTACCCTGCTGGCCTGGGCCTTCGCCCACCTCTATACCTTCTGCCAACTGCTGCTGCCCGGCAGCTTTGGCGCGCTGGTCGAACCGCAGGCAGCGCGCAGCTGGATGGAGCTGCTGTTTCTAAGCTTTACCACCCTGTCCGGCGTCGGCCTGGGCGACATCATTCCCCTCACGCCCATGGCCCGCTCGCTGGTGATGATCGAAGAATTTGTCGGCGTGATGTACCTGGCCCTGGTGGTCTCGCGGCTGATCGCCCTGACCGTGATCAAACGCTAAGCCCTACTGCTCCTGGCGGAAAACCACCACGCCGGTATCCAGGTTTTCGATCTGCGAGTTAATCCGCACGAAGGTCGCCTGGCCCTCGAATGCCTTGGCATTGCTCCACGTAACCAGATAGCGCTGGCCGGCTTTGAACTCAACCTTGTCGGCCTTGAAGCCACACCGCTCGCTGCCCGGGCCCATGGCGTTTTTTGACAGCCAGCACCACCGCAACGAATGCACGCCGGCTGGCACCTTCAACGCCTGAAAGCCCCGCGCCGGGGTGGCAGTGGTGGCGCCGGCCAGCAGTCGACCATCCAGGTGCGTCGCCACCAATAGACGGTGCACCGACAACCCCGCTTCCCTGCTGCTATCAGTGCTGAAATAGATCACCGCCGTAGCGGGCGCGTTCTGCGCCAGATTTACCGGCTGCACGGCGGATAGATCGCTGGCGTAGCCGTTGTAATTGAAGGTGCTGCAAGCGCTGAGGACGAAGCTCAGCAGCGTAAGACCGAGGGCATTGAATAGACGCGGCATTGACCAGGCCTTGGTGGGTCGTGAGGGCGGGCATTATCGCCATTTGGGTGTGGCGTGTGCACTAG
>JBCECW010000415.1:0-4300 GCA_039207785.1 Pseudomonas sp.
GAGGCCGCCAAGCAAGGCCTGGCGAAGATGAAGGCGCTGATGGAAATGGGCTTCAAGCAGGGCGTACTCGCCCCGCAAGAGCGCCCGGATGTGGCCGCCTTGCGCCGTATCGGTTTTACCGGCACGGATGGCGAAGTGATCGCCCGCGCCGCCAAGGACGCCATGCCTTTGTTGGTAGCCAGCTGCTCGGCTTCCAGCATGTGGACCGCGAATGCCTGCACCGTCAGCCCCAGCGCCGACACCCGTGACGGCAAGGTGCATTTCACCGCGGCCAACCTCAACTGCAAGTTCCACCGAAGCCTGGAGCACCCGACCACCAGCCGTATTCTGGGCGCCATGTTTGCCGACCCGGCGCACTTCGCCCACCACGCCGCCTTGCCGGCCGTGGCCCAGTTTGGCGACGAAGGCGCAGCCAACCACACGCGTTTTTGCAAAAACTATGGCGATGCGGGCGTGGAGTTTTTCGTCTTTGGCCGCAGCGCCTTCGATGCACGTTACCCCGGCCCGCAGCGCTACCCGGCGCGGCAAACCCTGGAAGCCAGCCAGGCGGTGGCCCGCCTGCATGGCCTGGACGATGCCGGCGTGGTGTACGCCCAGCAGAACCCCGCGGTAATCGACCAGGGCGTGTTCCATAACGACGTGATCGCCGTTGGCAATGGCGAGGTGCTGTTCTATCACCAGGACGCCTTCCTGGAGACCGACAAGGTACTGGCCGAGCTGCACGACAAACTCAGCCGCCGTGGTGGCCGCCTGCAGGCGGTCTGCGTACCGCGTGATGCGGTCAGCGTGGAAGACGCCGTGCATTCCTACCTGTTCAACAGCCAGCTGTTGTCCCGTGGCGATGGCAGCATGCTGCTGATCGTGCCGGAGGAATGCCGCAATAACGAGCGCGTATGGCAGTACCTGTCGCGCCTGACCGCTGAAGACGGACCTATCCGAGAGGTGAAGGTGTTCGATCTCAAGCAAAGCATGCAAAACGGCGGTGGCCCAGCGTGCCTGCGCTTGCGCGTAGCGCTTAACGAGCCTGAACTGAATGCGGTCAACAGCGGCGTGATCATGACCCCGTCGCTGTATGACACCCTCAATGTATGGGTCGACAAGCACTACCGCGACCGTATGGCCGAAAGCGATCTGGCCGACCCGCAACTGCTCGTCGAATGCCGCTCGGCATTGGATGAGCTGACGCAGATCCTTAAACTAGGCTCTGTGTACCCCTTCCAGCTTAATTAAGAGTGTGTTGACCATGTCCGATAGCCTGCAACTGATCCTCGAAGATACCGACGGCACCCAGTTGGAAACCTCCTGCACCCGTTTTGCCGTGATCTGGCAGGGCAAGGAAGTGTGGATTCAGCAGGATGGCCGCGGCCAGCTGATCATCGGCGTGGACGTGGAGGAGGGCGACGAGGAATACGCCAACCTGCTGCTGCGCCCGCTGGCCACCAACCTGGTCAGCCTGGAGCTGGAAATGGAACCAGCCGGCGTACTGGATGACGAAGACGGCCATGTGCATGGTCCTGACTGCAATCACTAAGACGGAACTGACCTGATGCTAGCCCTCGGCAAGTTGCTGGAACTGACCCTGGTAGGCCGCGAACCGGCCGCCAAGATTCAGCTGACCCCCGAGGGCGCACGGTTGCGCTGGCTGGCCGAGGGCGCACTGGAAGTGACCCCGCCTGCCGGCATGGACAGCGGCCTGGACCTGCCTCTGTCCGCCGGTTAGCAAGGCAACGAAACGGCCCCCATAGAAATGCGCCAACGCCTGCTGCATGGGATTGCCCGGGGGCGAGTTGAAACCGCGGGCACGCATCCTGTTTCTGCTCGGCAACCCCGAGGCCATGCGCAAGGGCGAGCGTTATATCGAGCAAGACATCAATCGCCTGTTCAACGGCCGTCACGAGCAAACCAGCGGCTTTGAAGCCCTGCGCGCCTGTGAACTGGAACGCTTGAGCGCGACGTTTTTCCACCAGGCCCCGGCCGGCGCACCGCGCCAGCGCCTGCATTACGACATGCACACCGCCATTCGCGCGTCGAAGATCGAGCAATTTGCCCTTTACCCCTGGCGTGAGGGCTGCAAGCACTCGGCGCTGGAGCTGGCGCGCCTGAAGGCGGCCGGTGTGGCGGCGGTGCTGCTGCAAAGCAAGGCCTCGATCACCTTCAGTGCCTATACCTACGCCCAGCTGAACGCCGAGGCCTTTACCCTGGAACTGGGCAAGGCGCGGGCCTTTGGCCAGAACGACGGGATCAACCTGGAGGCGCTGGAAGCGCGCCTCAAGCACCTGATCGAAAATACCGAGCCGGCCCTCGACCCCGACAACCTCGACGGCCTGCAGCTATTTGCCGTGGCGCGGGAAATCATCAAGCACAGCGACAACTTCCTGCTCAACCTGCCGGTGGATATCGAAAACTTCAGCGAGCTGCCGGTGGGCTATGTGCTGGCCGAAGATATCGCCGGGATGCGCTGGGTGGTGGAAGAGCAGGGCGCGCGGATCATCTTCCCCAACCCCAAGGTCAAGAACGGCCTGCGTGCCGGCATTCTTGTAGTGCCCACCAGCGCCGCTGCGCTTTAGTGTGCTTTTGCTCGCCGTAGCCCTTGTCGCTGTAGGGCGGCTGCTTTAGGGTCGAGGGTCCGCCGTGAAGGAGACCCGAAATGCCCGTTATCGACTTGCGTAGCGACACCGTCACCCAACCCACTGCTGGCATGCGTGATGCCATGTTGAGTGCGCCAGTGGGCGACGATGTCTACGGCGAAGACCCCACCGTTATCCGCTTGCAGCAGCACCTGGCGCAGCAACTGGGCTTTGCCGAGGGCCTGTTCGTGCCCAGCGGCACCATGAGCAACCTGCTTGGCCTGATGGCCCATTGCGAGCGCGGCGACGAATATATCGTTGGCCAGGAAGCGCATACCTATAAATACGAAGGCGGCGGCGCTGCGGTGCTGGGCTCCATCCAGCCGCAGCCCTTGCAGGTGGAAGCCGATGGTTCGCTCGACCTGCAGCGGGTGGCCGCCGCAATCAAGCCCGATGATTTTCACTTTGCCCGGACCCGCTTGCTGGCGCTGGAAAACACCATGCAGAGCAAGGTGCTGCCGCTGAGCTATCTGGCCGCCGCGCGGGAATTGACCCGCAAACGTGGGCTGCAACTCCATCTGGATGGCGCCAGGTTGTACAACGCGGCAGTGAAGCAGGGCGTGGCGGCGCGGGAAATTACCCAGCATTTCGATTCGGTGTCGGTGTGCCTGTCCAAGGGCCTGGGCGCGCCGGTAGGCTCGGTGCTGTTGGGCAGCGAGCAGTTGATTGGCAAGGCGCGGCGCCTGCGCAAGATGGTTGGCGGCGGCATGCGCCAGGCCGGCATTCTGGCGGCGGCGGGGCTGTATGCGCTGGAGCACCAGGTGGCGCGCCTGGCCGACGACCACGCCAATGCCGAGGCGCTGGCCGCCGGCCTGGCAGAGCTGGGCTATAGCGTGGAGCCGGTGCAGACCAATATGGTCTATGTGCAGATGGGCGACCGTGCACCGGCCCTGAAGGCATTCCTGGCCGAGCGCGGCATTGTGATCTCGGCCGCCGAGCGCTTGCGCCTGGTGACCCACCTGGACGTTAGTCGTGACGATATTGGTCGGGTGGTCGAGGCATTCGCCGCCTTTGCCGAATAAACTGCTGGAAAACGCCGCCAGCTATCGAACAAATGGCGCCAGGGCCGATATAATGCGGCCCTTTGTCCCCGCAGCACGTTAGCCAATGCCGCGCGTTGTACCTAATTAGATCGCCGCCTTTGCCGTGGAAAAACTTATGAAAAGCGCAGAAATCCGCGAAGCCTTCCTCCGCTTCTTCGAAGAACAGGGTCATACCCGTGTTGCTTCCAGCTCGCTCATTCCGGGCAATGACCCGACGCTGCTGTTCACCAATGCCGGGATGAACCAGTTCAAGGACTGCTTCCTGGGCCAGGAAAAGCGCGCCTACACCCGCGCCGTCAGCAGCCAGAAGTGCGTGCGTGCCGGCGGCAAGCACAACGACCTGGAAAACGTCGGTTACACCGCGCGTCACCACACCTTCTTCGAAATGCTGGGCAACTTCAGCTTCGGCGACTACTTCAAGCGCGACGCGATCAACTACGCCTGGCAATTCCTGACCTCGGACAAATGGCTGAACCTGCCCAAGGAAAAACTCTGGGTCACGGTGTACGCCAGCGACGACGAGGCCTATGACATCTGGACCAAGGAAGTCGGCGTGCCGGCCGAGCGCATCGTCCGCATCGGCGACAACAAGGGTGCGCGCTACGCCTCCGACAACTTCTGGACCATGGG
>JBCECW010000416.1:0-4296 GCA_039207785.1 Pseudomonas sp.
ATCAGGACCTGGGCAATATCTCCGCCGCGCTGGCGATTGCCTGGGGCGTTTCCTCGATCTTTATGGGGCGCCTGTCCGACCGCATTGGCCGGCGCAAAGTGCTGATTCCGTCGGTGCTGTTGTTTTCCCTGCTCGCCGGTTTGTCCGGGCTGGCCACCGGCGTCGGCGCCTTGCTGGTGATTCGCGCCGTGATGGGGATTTCCGAAGGGGCCTTTACCCCCAATGCCATCGCCGCCACCGCCGAGTCGTCGCACCCGTCGCGACGCGGCTTGAACATCGGTATCCAGCAGGCGTTTTTTCCCATCCTCGGCCTGGGGCTAGCGCCCATCATTGCCACCCAGTTGCTGCTGGTGGTGCCGTCGTGGCGCTGGGTGTTTCTGATCGTCTCGCTGCCTGGTTTTGTCCTGGCCTGGGTGATGTACCGCCAGCTCAAGGAAACCGTCCCGGCCGCACAACCCAAGGCCGAACAGGCACCCCGTGGCCACTGGCTGGCCGCCCTGCGCTACCGCAATGTGCCGCTGAATATCATCGGTATGTTCTGCATGCTCACCAGCCTCTTTGTGCTGAGCGTGATGATGCCCAACTACCTCACCGACTACCTGCACCTTGAAGTACAGCAGATGGGCTTTGTGATGTCGGCCATTGGCCTCGGTGGTTTTCTCGGTCAGCTGCTGATGCCGGCGCTGTCCGACCGTATTGGGCGCAAGCCGGTGGTACTGCTGTCGTTTGTCGCCACCGGGCTGTCCATCTGGCTGCTGTCGCGCACCGGGGCCGAGCCGGTCACCCTGTTCGCCCTGCTGTTCGCCACCACCTTTTTTAACTTCAGCATGATCTGCATGACCGTCGGCCCGCTCACGGCCGAGTCGGTGCCGGCAGCGCTGACCTCCACCGCCACCGGTTTGGTGATTGGCATTGGCGAAGTATTTGGCGGCGGTGTGGCACCGGCGCTGGCCGGCTATATCGCCCAGCACCATGGCATTGAAAACACCCTGTACCTGGCCTTGGGCGGTGCGGCACTGGGCCTGGTGGTGGCATTGTTCCTGCGCGAAACCGCACCGCAGCGTGTACAGGCAGAGGCCGAGGCAGCCGCCAAGGTTGCCTGAGGTTTGCATTCACTCGCCCAGGCGAGGACAGGGAAGTCGGAATGGGCGCGTCGGTCTCGGAAAGGACAGGCGCCCCGGCCATGCACACGGCTGTGCATGCCATCACCCGGTGCCACGAACACCGGGCGGTGTTTTTCTCCCGCGCAACAAGAGGCCCGCGAAGCCTGGCCACAAGCCAGTTTGCTTCGCCGGGTTTTTGCGCCTTTCTAGGTGGTTGTCATGGCCTTATTGCGTAACCTCAAACTCGCGCCACGCTCGGCCCTGAGCTTTGGCCTGATCGGTTTATTTGTATTGTTGCTGGGCCTGTTTGCCCTGGAGCGCGTGCACCGCCTAAGCGCCCAGGCCGAGGTAATCGACCAGCAATGGATCCCCGGCATGCTGCGCCTGGAGGCCCTGAACAAAGCCATCAACCGCGCCGGCATCATGACCTTTCGCATGGTGGTGCTGCTCGACCCGCAGGCCCTGCAAGCCAACCAGACAGGTCTGCAACAGGCGCTCAACGAGGTGCGCACGCTACAAGCCGCCATTGCCGAGCACGTACGTGAGCCGCAAGAGCGCGAGCTGATCGAGCGCTACCAACAGCACGCCCAGCGCTTTGGCGGCGCGCAGCAAACCATCATCGACCTCGCCGCGGCCGGCCGTATCGACGACGCCATTGGCGTACTGAACGGCCCCATTGACGGCGAAGCAGTGCAGCTGGCCATCAGCGCCGAAGCCCTGAGTGCCTACTACCTGGAGCACTACCAGCAGGCCGCCGACGACGCTCGCCAGGCACGCGCCTCGGCCGTGCTCGGCATTGTGCTGGCGCTTGCCGCCGCCGCGCTGGCAACGCTGGTGCTGGCCGTGCTCTACACCCGCAGCCTGCTGCAACCCTTGGCCGACGCCCTGGGCATTGCCCAAGCCGTGGCGGCCGGTGAACTGACGCGGCAGATTCACCTGCACGGCAAAGACGAACCCGCGCAACTGCTGCAAGCCTTGGCCAGCATGCAAAACAACCTGCGCCAGACCCTGCAACAGATGACCCATTCGGCCAACGAACTCAGCGGCGCCGCCACCCAACTGCAACGCACCACCGAACACTCGACGCACACCCTGCAGATGCAAAACGCCGAACTGGAACAAGCGGCGGCCGCCGTCAACGAAATGACCGCCGTGGTCGATGAAGTGGCGCGCAATGCCGTGTCCACCGCCGAAGCCTCGCAAACCACCGACAGCGCCGCCCAGGACGGGCTGGCCCAAGTGCGGCAAACCCAGCACTCCATCGCCCAGTTAAGCGAAGACGTCACCCTCGCCGGCACCCGCGTGCACGAACTGGCCGCCAGCACCGAAGGCATTGCCCGCATGCTGGAAGTGATCCGCGCCATTGCCGAGCAAACCAACCTGCTGGCCCTGAACGCCGCCATCGAAGCCGCCCGTGCCGGGGAAGCCGGGCGCGGCTTTGCCGTGGTGGCCGATGAAGTGCGCGCGCTGGCCCACCGCACCCAGCAATCGACCGCCGAAATCGAACAGATGATGGGCGCCGTCAGCGTCGTCACCAGCCACGCCCTGAGCGCCATGCAAGGCAGCACCGAACGCGCTCGCGCCACCTTGCAGATGGCCCTTGGCGCCGGCCAGGCCCTGGAGCAAATCACCAGCAGCGTCGAACAGATCAGCGCGCGCAACCTGGTGATTGCCAGCGCCGCCGAGCAACAAGCCCAGGCGACCCGCGAAGTGGACCGCAACCTGATGCGCATCCGCGACGGCGCCGCCGACACCGCCCAGCACTCCGGCACCACCCAGCAGGCCAGCGAACAACTGGTGGTATTGGCGTGTAGCCTGCGCGACAGCGTGGCGCGGTTTCGGCTGTAGGTCGACTGCACACCCCCACACGGTTACCCTCGCCGCTTCACGCAAAGGGATACGCCGATGACCGAGCTCTACCAAGGCAGCTGCTTGTGCGCGGCGGTGCGCTACGAATTGCACACCGCCCCAAAAGCAGTAAGCCACTGCTACTGCAGCCAATGCCGCAAAGGCCATGGCGCCGCGTTCGCCACTTACGGCAGCGTGCCCCGCAGCGCGTTGCACATAGTGAGCGGTGCCGGGCAGATCAAAACCTATGCCTCGTCGCCGACAGTGGCGCGGGAGTTCTGTGTGGAATGCGGTTCCACCTTGTTTTGGTCGCGCACTGAAGGTGAGTTTGCCGACTGGGTGTCGATCGCCTTGGGCACGCTGGATACGCCGTTTGTGCCGCACAAGCAGACAGCGGTTTATGTGGAGTCGGCGGCGCCTTGGTTTGCCGCCCCACGCGTCGAGGTCGATTGAGGGCCCGTAGGATGGGTAGAGGCGTAGCCGAAACCCGGTCGCTGAATTGGCAGCGACGGCGGGACGATAGGAACGTATCTACAGCGTTGGCAACGGCTTCTCCTGCGCATTCTTAGCCGCAGGAAATGTCGTGCGGGGATTGTGGCTGTAGGTGTGTGAGGTGGTCGACGGCGATAGGCAGCAATCGGCCAGAAGCGGACCTCTGACTTGGGCAATAGCCGGTGCGCTTCAGTCCTTACTCAGCCGTGCAAAACGGCTCAGCCCGGCGGTTGATCCAGCAACACCCAAAGCCGTGCAATTTTTCCCTCGTGGACGTCTATCACGTCCGCACCACTGAATTGGACGGGGCCGTTTACCGGGCCGGCGTTCCATCGCATGCACGCCAAGCCGTGATGACCAAGCGCGGCGCCGGCCGGGGTAAAGGAGAAGTCCTCACCAAACTGCTGCAACAAAACGCCTGCGACATCGGCTATCGCGTCACGCCCAGTGACGACCCCCGTGGGTTCGTACATAACTGGCGCGTCGGTGAACAGCTCCGCCACGGCCTGGGCCCTCTGGGCTGGGTCTCGCTCGCTGAACACGCGGCTCAGGTTGGCGCGTAGCAGCGTGGTGTAGTCGGGCTCGGCCGGCGTTGCTGGTGTTGCTTTAACGGGGTTCATATCGTTTCTCCAATCGGAATAAGAGCGGTGGATGCAAAGGCGGACTCGAGCGCTTAGGGCAGCAACAGAATCGAGCCGCTGTGCTTGCGCTCGGCCAGGGCGCGGTGGGCCTCGGCCGCCTGCGCTAATGGATAGCGCGTCAGCGTCAGTGGCCCCAATGCGCCTTCGCGATAGCGTTCGAACAACTCGGAGGCAGCAGCATCCTGGTTCTGCGCGTTGACGTACTGCGGGGT
>JBCECW010000417.1:0-4291 GCA_039207785.1 Pseudomonas sp.
CCATCGGCGCGGTATTTCAGATGCCCCAACGGGCCACCCCACCCCGCGAATTCGCTGACGGCTAGTTCATAGCCCAGCAATGGCCTGCGCCGTTTTCCGGCACAGGTCCAACGCCCGCCAGCGGGCATCCCCGGTTACCCCAGCAATGCAGGCCAGCCATTGGCCCGCAGGGGCACGGCTTTTTCAAAAATGGGAGCACAACAACAATGACCACCCGCACCGTTCGTTCACTTGCCCTGCTGGGCGCCGGCAGCATGGCGCTGGCTCTGCCGATGGCCAGCCAGGCCGAAGGTTTTCTCGATGACACCAAGGCCACGCTGAATTTCCGTAACGCCTACTTCAACCGCAATTTCACCAACCCGGCCTACCCCTCTGCTGCCAATCCGCAGGGCAAGGCCGAAGAGTGGACGCAGAACTTTATCCTCGATGTGAAATCCGGCTACACCCCAGGCCTGGTGGGCTTTGGCGTGGATGTACTGGGCACCTACTCGCAGAAACTCGATGGCGGCAAAGGCACCGGCGGCACGCAACTGCTGCCGATCCACGACGATGGCCGCCCGGCTGACAACTTTGGCCGCCTGGGTGTGGCCGCCAAGGCAAAGATCTCCAAGACCGAATTGAAGGTCGGCGAATGGATGCCGGTGCTGCCGATCCTGCGCTCCGACGATGGTCGCTCGTTGCCGCAAACCTTCCGTGGCGGCCAGGTAACCTCGCAGGAAATCGACGGTCTGACCCTGTATGGCGGCCAGTTCCGCCAGAACAGCCCGCGTAACGATGCGAGCATGGAAGATATGTCCATGAATGGCCGTGGGGCGGTGGTTTCCGACCGCTTCAACTTCGGTGGCGGCGAGTACAGCTTCAACGAAAAACGCACCACCGTTGGCGTCTGGTATGCCGAGCTGGAGGACATCTACCAGCAGCAATATTTCAACGTGCTGCATAGCCAGCCGGTGGGCGACGTGACCCTGGGCGCCAACCTCGGCTACTTCATTGGCAAGGAAGACGGCAGCCAACTGGCCGGCGACCTGGACAACAAGACGGCCTTCGCCCTGCTTTCGGCCAAGTACGGCGGCAGCATTTTCTATGTCGGCTTGCAGAAGGTCAGCGGCGACGATGCCTGGATGCGCGTCAACGGCACCAGCGGCGGCACCCTGGCCAACGACAGCTACAACTCCAGCTACGACAACGCCAAGGAAAAATCCTGGCAGTTGCGCCACGACTACAACTTTGCGGCCATGGGCATTCCGGGCCTGACGATGATGAACCGCTATATCAGCGGCGATAACGTGCACACCGGCGCCATCACCGATGGCAAGGAATGGGGCCGCGAGTCCGAGCTGGCCTACACGGTGCAGAGCGGCACGTTCAAAAACCTCAATTTCAAATGGCGCAACGCAAGTATCCGCCGCGACTACAGCACCAACGAATTCGACGAAAACCGCCTGTTTATCAGCTATCCGCTGTCCCTGCTCTAACCCGTTTCCTCTCGTGTGAAACCACGTTTGGCCCGTCCTGGTGACGGGCCTTTTTTATCCGCCCGTAGAGAGCGGATACAGCAGCTCTTCCTTGTAGCCCGCCCACACCTTGGCCACATCGGCAAAGCTGTCGTCCAGCGCCGTATCGCCACTGTCCACCAGCAATGGTCGGCCTTCGAGGGTCGCCAGTTTGCGCTTGGTGGCCACCACCCGCAGGTTATCCAAGCCCACGGCACGCACCACCCGGGGGCTGATCTGCTGGTTGCCACGGCCGAGAATATGGCCCTGGCCGCCAATGGCGGTGACCAGCAATACCGCTGGTGTGCCGTTGACCAGGTCGAATAGCTGCGCCTCGGTCACATCCAGCGCCAGCACCCGGCCGTTTTCGATCACATCCACGCCGAGCAAGGTGGTCTGCAAGCCCAGGTTATGCGCCAGCCCATGCAGGGTTGAGCCTGGGCCAAATACATAGCGCACCCCAGGCTGCCAGGTGTCTTCCAGCCAGGCGGCGATTTCGCTGAGCACCAGCTCTTCGGACTCCACCCCACCCTGCTTCACCTGCTGGACAAAACCGCCCTCCTGCGGCACGGCGAGCTCGCCATACCAACGCGCCGTTACGCGTCCGGCGCGCAGCGCGGCTTCGTCGATATCGCGCACCTCGGCGTTGCCCAGGCGCACCAGGCCGCCTTCGACCAGGCGTCGGGTGAGCTCGCCGGCTGCACGCGGACTGACGGCATACACGCCAGACTGGATCTTTACCCCGGCCGGAATCCCCAGCACCGCCTGGCCTTCGCGGGCCACGGCACAGACATCCCGCGCGGTGCCATCGCCGCCGGCAAACAGCAGCAAGCCCACGCCATTGGCTTGCAGGGCCTGCACGGCATTGCGGGTATCTTCGGCACGGGTCTCGGCACCGCCAAGCTCGCCCAGCAGGCGATAGGCAAAGCCCATTTCCGCCAGCAGATCGCCGCCCATGGGCCCGGGAAAGGTCAGGAACTGCAGACGCTCGCGCAGCGGCAAGAGCAGCTCCAACGCCACCCGCGTGCGCTCGGCGGCCAATGGCCGGGCACCGCGTTCCAACGCCTGCGCGGCCACGCCGTCGCTGCCCTTGAGTCCTGCCGGGCCACCCAGGCCCGCCAGCGGATTGATGATCAGACCGAGATGAAAAACCGACATACGACCTCAATAAAGCGGGAACTACCTGGCCCCCATCGATTCACAAAACTAACGCCCTTGGCTGCGTAACGCCGCGCCACTGTCATTGGGCTTTCATCTATGCCGCTTACCCTCGGCATACCACCTGATGAGGAGACGAGCCATGAGCTTGCATACCCTGCATACCGCCGAACGCCGTGTTGTTCCCCTGCCGCCGCAGCACCCCGTGGGTGGCGCCGTGATCGATGCCCAGGGTCGGGAGATCCCGATTACCGAAGGCATGATCCAGCAAGCCTGCGAGGCGCTGGAGAAAACCCGTCAGGCCAAGCCGAAGTAGGATGGGTAGAGGCGTAGCCGAAACCCATCGATACGCGAAACGATGGGTTTCGCTGTGCTCTACCCATCCTACGGTTCAACTACACCAACGTTCCGCCCAACGCCCTCACCACTCGCGCCAACTCGGGCGCCTCGCCGCTTAACCTCACATGCAAGCCATCAATCTCACGCCGCGCCGGATAGTGTTTGCGCAGGGCGTCGAAGGCGGCTTTGCGTTGCCCGGCATTGCCCACCAGGCTACGGCGAAAATCGGCGTCATCACGGCGTGGGTCGTAGATGGCCCGGCACAGCGCGCCGAGTGCGACCGGCACGGCAGTGGTGGCATCCAGGCCAAATTCGGTCAGCCAGTACGCCGGCAACAGGTCATCGAGCTGCACCCGTGCCTCCAGCTTGAAGTGCTGGCAGAACGCCTGGTAGATCTGCGCCGTCCCACGCAATTTGCCGTCCAGGCTATAACCGGCGATATGCGGTGTGGCCAACAGGCAGAGCTCAGCCAGTTCGGGGTCGACCTGCGGCTCGCCTTCCCACACATCCAGTACCGCTTCGAGGTCATCGCGCTGGCGCAGCAGCTCGCGCAGGGCCGCGTTATCCACCACCGCGCCACGGCTGGCATTGATCAGCCAGGCGCCGTTGCGCAGCTGCGCCAGGCGCTCGCCATCGAGCAGGTGGCGGGTGCTGGCAATCAGCGGGGTATGCAGGCTGATCACGTCGCAGCGCTGAATGATCTCTTCCAGGCTGACAAAGTCGCCGCCCTCGGCCGCTTGCCGCGGCGGGTCACACACCAGCACCTGCCAGCCCAGGCCCCGCAACACATCCACCAGCCGCCCGCCCACTTGCCCAGCGCCCACCACGCCATACACGCGCTGGGCCAGGTCGGCGCCGCTGACTTCGGCCAGGCTCAGCAAGCTGCCCAGCACGTAGTCCACCACACCTCGGGCATTGCAGCCCGGGGCACTGGCCCAGCCGATGTGCTGCTCGGCGAAATAATCGAGGTCCAGGTGGTCGGTGCCAATGGTGCAGGTGCCGACAAACTTGACGTGGCTGCCCGCCAACAACTCACGATTGGCCTGGGTAACCGAACGTACCAGCAGCACATCGGCGCGGGCCACGGCGGCGCGGTCAAAGGCACGACCGGGCAGGCGTTCGATCTCGCCGAACTCGGCAAAAAACTCGTCCAGTAGCGGGATATTTTCGTCGGCAAGAATTCGCATCACAGGCTCCAGAAGTCTGGCGTGCATTCTAGGACGTAAAGCCGGCCAGGGGCGACGGTGGATTGCCGCCTCTTTCCTGAGCCTCTTTCCTGACTGGTGCGTCAAGGCGTAAAC
>JBCECW010000418.1:0-1111 GCA_039207785.1 Pseudomonas sp.
GAGCAAGGCCGAAGCGGTCGAGCGCGCCGAGGCGCTGCTGGCCAAGGTGGGCATTGCCGACAAGCGTCATGTCTATCCAGCGCAATTGTCCGGCGGTCAGCAACAACGCGCCGCCATCGCACGCACCCTGGCCATGCAACCTAAAGTGATTCTGTTCGACGAGCCCACCTCGGCACTCGACCCGGAAATGGTCCAGGAAGTGCTGAACGTGATTCGTGCGCTCGCCGACGAAGGCCGCACCATGCTGCTGGTCACCCACGAGATGAATTTCGCCCGCCAGGTTTCCAGCGAAGTGGTGTTTCTGCACCAGGGCCTGGTAGAAGAACAAGGATCGCCCGAGCAGGTGTTTAGCAACCCGAACTCGGCGCGCTGCAAGCAATTCATGTCCAGCAATCGCTAACACGGAGTAATACCCATGCAGAACTATAAGAAGATCCTGCTGGCTGCGGCCGCTACCCTAGCGTTTGGCACCGGTGCCGTCGCCGCTGACAAACTGAAGATCGGCACCGAGGGTGCCTACCCACCCTTCAACCTGATCGACGCCAGCGGCCAGGCCGGTGGCTTCGACGTGGAAATCGCCCAGGCCCTGTGCGCCAAGATGAAGGCCGAGTGCGAAGTGGTGACCTCCGACTGGGACGGCATCATCCCGGCCCTGAACGCCAAGAAGTTCGACTTCCTCGCTGCCTCCATGTCGATCACTGAAGAGCGCAAGAACGCCGTCGACTTCACCGATCCCTACTACACCAACAAGCTGCAATTTATCGCGGCCAAAGACAAAGCCTTCAAAACCGACAAGGCCAGCCTGAAAGGCAAAGTGATTGGTGCCCAGCGCGCGACCATCGCCGGCACCTGGCTGGAAGACAACATGGCCGATATCGTCGATATCAAACTCTACGACACCCAGGAAAACGCCTACCTGGACCTGGCCTCCGGCCGCGTCGATGGCGTGCTGGCTGACAAGTTCGTGAACTGGGAATGGCTGAAGAGCGAAACCGGCAAAGGCTTCGAATTCAAAGGCGATCCGGTATTCGACAACGACAAGATCGCCATTGCCGTGCGCAAGAACGATCCGCTGCGCGAGAAGCTGAATGCCGCGCTGAAAGAAATCGTT
>JBCECW010000418.1:1121-4289 GCA_039207785.1 Pseudomonas sp.
AAATCAACGACAAGTACTTTCCTTTCAGCATCTATTGATCTGCTCAAGCCGCCCTGTTGGGCGGCTTGCTCCAGATACGCAACTCAAGGTCTTCTGGGCTAGAGCCAGGCAAGGCGAAATCGCGGCGAACAGCGCAGCGTACTCAAGTACGTGAGCATGTGAGTCGCGGTTTCAACGCCGTATGGCCGACGACCAGATGACCGCAGGCGAACATATGATCTTTGATCTTCATGGATTCGGTCCGGCCCTACTCGCCGGCACGCTGATGACCATCAAGCTGGCGCTAAGCGCCCTGGCCCTGGGCCTGGTGCTCGGCCTGCTCGGCGCATTGGCCAAGACTTCCGTCCACAAGCCGTTGCAATGGCTGGGTGGTACCTATTCGACCCTGGTGCGCGGGATTCCCGAGCTGCTGTGGGTGTTGCTGATCTATTTCGGCACCGTAAACATGATGCGCAGCCTCGGCGAGCTGCTGGGCGTGGAAGGCGGCCTGGAGCTCAATGCCTTCGCCGCCGGCACCATCGCCCTGGGCCTGTGCTTTGGCTCCTACGCCACCGAAGTGTTTCGTGGCGCGATCCTCGCCATCCCCCGTGGCCACCGCGAAGCCGGCCAGGCGCTGGGGCTGTCCAAGGGACGTACGTTCTACCGGATTATCCTGCCGCAGATGTGGCGCATCGCCCTACCGGGCCTGGGCAACCTGTTTATGATTTTGATGAAGGACACGGCGCTGGTGTCGGTGATCGGCCTGGAAGAGCTGATGCGCCGTTCGCAGATTGCGGTCACCGCCAGCAAGGAGCCCTTTACCTTTTTCCTGGTGGCGGCCTTTATCTACCTGGGCCTCACTATCATCGCCATGACCGCCATGTACTTTGTTGAAAGACGCGCCAGCCGCGGCTTCGTAAGGAGCGCGTGATGAATTGGGACGTCATTGTCAAATACCTGCCGCGTCTGTTCGACGGGGCGATCCTCACCCTCGAACTGGTGGCCTTTGCGGTGATCGCCGGGTTGGTCCTGGCCCTGCCAATGGGCATCGCCCGCGCCTCGCGCCACTGGTATGTGCGCGCACTGCCTTACGGCTATATCTTCTTTTTCCGTGGCACGCCGCTGCTGGTGCAGCTGTTTCTGGTGTACTACGGCGCGGCGCAATTCGATGCCGTACGCCAGGGCCCGCTGTGGCCATACCTGCGCGATCCATACTGGTGCGCGGTGCTGACCATGACCTTGCACACCGCCGCCTATATCGCCGAGATCCTGCGCGGCGCGATTCAGGCGGTGCCGCCTGGTGAAGTGGAAGCCGCACGGGCGCTGGGTATGTCGCGAGCGCAGGCCATGGTGCATATCATCCTGCCGCGCGCAGCCCGCATCGGCCTGCCGGCCTATAGCAACGAAGTGATCCTGATGCTCAAGGCCAGCGCCCTGGCCAGTACCATCACCCTGCTCGAACTCACCGGTATGGCACGCACGATCATTGCCCGCACTTACCTGCCGGTGGAGATCTTCTTCGCTGCCGGGCTGTTCTACCTGGCGATTGCCTTTGTCCTGGTCAAGGCCTTCAAGCTGCTGGAGCGCTGGCTGCGCGTCGACGCCACCCAAGGCCGCTGATCGGCATGCACCCCGCCCCCGTTCTGGCTGACTCAGCCCTGCTGCCGCGCTTTCAGGCACTGGACAGGTTTCTGCTGAGTCACCAGGCGCTGTGGCGGCCACGGCCGTTCACCCATCTGCAGTTACCCTGGGAACAACAGCACCCGGAACTGGCCGCCTGGCTACGCCAGCGCTCATTGGCCGATGCCGAGGCTGCGCATAACCATCCTGAGTTGCTGCAAGCGCCAGCGCCCTTTGCCGAGTTGGCGGCGTTGTCTGCCGAACTGGCAAGCATCGGCGCACTACCAAGTCAGGAGCATGCGCCGCTGCCCGCCAACTTCGCGGTGGATATCCCCGGCCGCAAGTGGCAGCAGATCCAGGCCTTTGCCGATTGCCTGCACTTCTCCCAACCCGCGCAACACTGGCTGGACTGGTGCTCCGGCAAAGGCCATCTGGGCCAGCTGCTGGCTCAAGGCGGCCAGTCGCTTACCTGCCTGGAATACGACCCGGCACTGGTCGCCGCCGGCGCGCAGCTGAGCGCACGCCGTGGATTGGCTAGCCAACATATCGAGCAGGATGTTCTGGCCCCCAGCGCCGCAGCGCAGTTGCAAGCCAAGCACACGCCGGTGGCCCTGCATGCTTGCGGCGATCTGCATGTACGCCTGCTGCAATTGGCCAGCGCCGCCGGCTGTGCCCAACTGGCCGTGGCGCCCTGCTGCTACAACCGGATTGCCGGCACGCACTACCAGGCGTTATCCACAACGGCGCAGGCGTCTGCACTGCAGTTATCGGTGGATGACCTGGGCTTGCCGCTCAGCGAAACCGTCACCGCTGGCGCGCGTATCCGCCGGCAACGCGACAGCTCGATGGCCCGCCGCCTGGCGTTTGACTTGTTGCAACGGGAACTGCGCGGCCTCGACGAATACCTGCCCACCCCCTCGTTACCGGTTGCCTGGCTGCACAAAGACTTTGCCGACTACTGCCGCGATCTGGCACAACGCAAAGGCCTACCCATGCCCGCCAATCGTGACTGGGCCGCACTGGAGGCGCGCGGCTGGCAACGGCTGGCCGAAGTGCGCAATCTGGAATTGCTGCGCGGCCTGTTTCGCCGTCCGCTGGAGCTTTGGTTGCTGCTCGATCGCGCACTGTTCTTGCAGCAACAGGGCTACCGCGTACACCTGGGCGAGTTCTGCGTCAGCCATGTCAGCCCACGCAACCTGATGCTTCTCGCCGAGCGCCCCTAGTTGCCCACACAATCTGTGGATAACTTTGTTGATAGTTTCTGGGCAAAGTCGGCAAACGCATGCGTACCAAGGCTTGCGAATAACTGCCTATTTTTTAATCATCACGAAATAGTCAATAAAACCAGCAAGTTACTGACTTCTGTCAAGTGCTTCACAAAAAACAGGCACGAGCCGCCAACGCGCCTCACGATTGTGCATAAGCCTATTCCAGTGACTGCGAACGGACGCAAAAAAGGACCGCAGATCAGGCCTTTACTCAAGGCTTCTAATGGATATAATGGCGGCCCTGAAATGCCGGTATAGCTCAGCTGGTAGAGCAACTGACTTGTAATCAGTAGGTCCCGGG
>JBCECW010000419.1:0-837 GCA_039207785.1 Pseudomonas sp.
TTGCACCGGCGTGCAACGGCGGGAGCGCTCGCCGAGCGCGTCCGAAGCGAACCGCGGATTAGCGCAACCAGGGCGCCGGTTGGCTGCCGTCCAGGCCATAACGGGCCACGGCCTCGGCCAGTACCGAGCGCGGCAGCGTGCCGTCGCGTACCAGGCCGTCCAGCGCTGCCAGTACCACCTGGTGACGATCCACTTCGAAGAAGCTGCGCAGCGCCGTGCGGGTATCGCTGCGGCCAAAGCCGTCGGTGCCCAGGGCGATAAAGCGCGCATCGACATAGCTGGCGATCAGCTGTGGCCAGGCGCGGATATAGTCGGTGGCGGCAATCACCGGCGCAGTGCCGGCGAGCGACGCGCTCAGATGACTGACCTGCTCGGCGGCGGATGGATTCAGGCGGTTATGCCGTTCCACTTCGCGGGCCTCGCGCGCCAGTTCGCTAAAGCTGGTGACGCTGAATACCTCACTGGACACATTCCAGTCGGCGGCCAGCAACTCGGCCGCAGCAATCACTTCGCGCAGGATGGTGCCCGAGCCCAGCAAGCGCACCGAGCCCTTGGCCGCCTGCGCCTCGGTGCTGGAGAAGCGGTACATACCGCGAATCACCTGTTCTTCCACACCCGCCGGCAACGAAGGCTGGGCGTAGTTCTCGTTCATCACGGTGATGTAGTAGAACTCGTCGACATCGCGCTCCATCATCTGGCGCATGCCGTGGTCGACAATCACCGCCAGCTCACCGGCAAACGCCGGGTCATAGGAACGGCAATTTGGCACCGTGGCGGCCATTACCAGACTGCTGCCGTCCTGGTGTTGCAAACCTTCGCCACCGAGGGTGGTACAGC
>JBCECW010000419.1:847-3938 GCA_039207785.1 Pseudomonas sp.
CGGTGGCGCCCAGCAGGAAACCGCGAGCACGCTGGTCGGCAGCCGCCCAGATCAGGTCGCCCACGCGCTGGAAGCCAAACATCGAGTAGTAGATATAGAACGGCAGCATCTGCTTGCCGTGGGCGCTGTAGGAGGTCGCCGCCGCCACCCAGGACGACAGCGCGCCGGCTTCGGTAATGCCCTCTTCAAGCAATTGGCCGTCCGTTGCCTCGCGGTAATAGAGCATGGAACCGGCATCTTCCGGCTCGTACAGCTGGCCTTGCGGCGAGTAGATACCAATCTGGCGGAACAGGTTGGCCATACCAAAGGTACGCGCCTCGTCGGCCACGATCGGCACGATACGTGGGCCCAGTTCCTTATCTTTGAGCAAACCGCCGAGCATGCGCACCACCGCCATGGTGGTGGACATTTCCTTGCCATCGGCTTCGAAGGCAAAACGCGCGTAATCGGCAATGGCCGGTACGGCGACATTCTCGTTGCCCTTCTGCCGCGCCGGCATATAGCCGCCCAGGGCACTGCGGCGTGCTTGCAGGTAACGCATTTCCTGGCTGTCGTCGGCCGGGCGATAGAAGCGCAGTTGCGCCACGTCGTCGTCGGAAAGCGGCAGAGCGAAGCGGTCGCGGAACGCCTTGAGCGCGTCGATATCCAGCTTCTTGGCCTGGTGCGAAGTCATGCGCGATTCGCCTGCCCCGCCCATGCCGTAGCCTTTCTTGGTTTTCGCCAGGATCACGGTCGGCTGGCCCTTGTGCGCCTTGGCCGCTGCGAACGCTGCATAGAGTTTGCGGAAGTCATGGCCACCGCGTTTAAGCGCGTCGATATCGGCGTCGGACATATGCGACACCAGCGCCTGAATTTCCGGGTCCTGCTGGAAAAAGTGCAGCAGGTTATAGGCGCCCTCTTTGGAGCCCAGGGTCTGGTACTGACCATCCACGGTTTGAGCGAAACGTTGCAGCAACGCATGGTTGGTATCGCGGGCAAACAGCGGATCCCAGTCCGAGCCCCAGATCACTTTGATCACGTTCCAGCCGGCGCCGGTAAACAGCGCTTCGAGTTCCTGGATCACCTGGCCGTTGCCACGCACCGGGCCGTCAAGGCGCTGCAGGTTGCAGTTGACGATAAAGGTCAGGTTGTCGAGTTTTTCCCGCGCGGCGAGGGTCAGGCCGGCAATGGATTCCGGCTCGTCCATCTCGCCATCACCGAATACGCCCCATACATGGCGGTCGGCGGTTTCGGCCAGGTTGCGGTGTTGCAGGTAGCGCATATAGCGCGCCTGGTACACGGCACTGATCGGGCCGATGCCCATCGAACCGGTGGGGAATTGCCAGAAGTCCGGCATCAGCCACGGGTGCGGATAGGAACACAGGCCGTTGCCGCCGACCTCCTGGCGATAGTTGGCCAACTGGTCTTCTGACAGCCGCCCTTCGAGGAACGCCCGGGCGTAGACACCGGGTGCCGAGTGCGGTTGGAAAAACACCAGGTCGCCGCCGTGGTTGTCGTCTTTGGCGCGGAAGAAATGGTTAAAACCCACTTCGAAGATTTCCGCTGCCGAGGCGTAACTGGCGATATGGCCGCCCAGGTCGCCATAGGCTTGGTTGGCGCGCACCACCATGGCCAATGCGTTCCATCGAATAATGGAAGTTACCCGTTCTTCGACAGCCAGGTCGCCTGGGTAGGCGCCCTGGCGTTCAATCGAAATTGTGTTCCGATAGGCCGAGTACGGGTGCACGTGCGAGGTAATGCCAAGTGCTCTTGCGTGTTGCTCTAACTGTTTAAGCAGAAACTGGCCGCGCTCGGAACCGCTGTCGCGCACGACCGCTTCCAGGGACTCCAGCCACTCCTGGGTTTCGTCCCGGTCGATATCGTGCGGTGCGTTTGCACGGGTTAACGATGTTTCATTCAGCGAACTCATTACGGCCTCCACGCGTGTTTCTTTGTCTTGTTTTTTAGTGCTTGTAGCTTAGGGATTTAGCGGCAGAACGTGCCGCCGTACTCCGCTTCAAAACCATTCATTTTCGGCATAGACTGCCGCCATACTTATTTTTGGAGCAGAACATGCCGCAGCATCAACTCGACGCAACAGATCTACGCATCCTTGAAGAACTGCAGGGCAATGCCCGGATTACCAATATCGATCTGGCCACCCGTGTGCATCTTTCGCCCTCGCCCTGCCTGACCCGCGTGCGGGCTTTGGAAGAGGCCGGGTTGATCAGCCGCTACGTGACCTTGCTCGACCCTTATGAATTAGGGCTGAGCGTAAGTGTGTTTATTCAGATAACCCTGGAGCGCCAAATTGAACGGGCGCTGGAAGCCTTTGAAGAAGCGGTGCAGCAATACCCGGAAGTCATGGAGTGTTATTTGATGACTGGCGATGCCGATTATTTGATTCGGGTGGTGGTTCCAGATGTACAAGCGCTGGAGCGTTTTATCGTTAATCAACTTTCCAAGATTGCGGGTGTGGCCAATATCCGTTCGAGCTTCGCGCTTAAACAGGTGAAATATAAAACTGCCTTGCCATTGCCCCGCGGCGAAGGCACTAAAACCTCCGCCGGCAAACTTCGTTCTAAATAAGACTGTGGTTGGTGCTGGTGCGAAAGCCGCCGACCGCATCATTCAGGGCACTGCCCACCTGCTCCAGACCACGTACCGAGGCGTCGAGCAAACTGCTGGCCGTTGAGCTTTCTTCGGCCACCGCGCGCACCCGTTCCATGCTGCGCCCCACTTCCTCGGCCACTGCACTTTGCTGTTCGGCGGCAGCGGCAATCTGCTGGCTCATCTGCTCCACCGTGGACACCGCCGTGGCAATTTCCTGCAAGGCGCGCGAGGCTTTCCCGGCCAGCACCACGCTTTCACCTGTAAGCGCCTGGCTGCCTTGCATCCGCGTCGAGGCTTGTTCGGCCACGGCACGCAATTGCTGAATAATCGCGGCGATATCGTTGGTCGAATCCTGGGTGCGGCGCGCCAGGTTGCGCACCTCATCGGCCACCACGGCAAAGCCGCGGCCGTTTTCGCCGGCACGCGCGGCTTCAATCGCGGCATTGAGGGCCAGCAGATTGGTCTGCCCGGCCAGGGCGGTGATCACATCGAGCACCTT
>JBCECW010000419.1:3948-4289 GCA_039207785.1 Pseudomonas sp.
CTTTCATTGAGCAGCGACTCCATGGCGGTCGAGCAGCCGGTCATTTCCTCGGCCAGGTGGTCGATCTTGTGGGTCATCTGCAGCACGAGCTGTTCGCCATTGCGCGTCTGGCTATTGGCCTGGCCGACGGCATCGCGGGTCTGACTGGTGTTGCGCGCCACTTCCTGGGCGGTGGCGGCCATTTGCTGCATGGCGGTGGCGGCCAGTTCGGTTTCCTGGCGCTGCGAATCCACGCCCTGGCGGGAGTGTTCGGTGACCTGCACCAGGCTGACGGCGGAGTCGTTCAGTTGGCCGACACCGTGGCCAATCCGGCCGATCAGGCTGCGCAAACTGTCGAGCAT
>JBCECW010000420.1:0-4287 GCA_039207785.1 Pseudomonas sp.
TGGCGAGGTCGGCGCGCTTGAGCAGCTCGTCCACGCTCTGGCGTTCGTCGCCGATCGGGAAGAAGAAGCCCGGCAGGCTCAGCACGCGGTGATCGTGGAAGACCAGCGAAGCGTTGCGACCCGAGCCCTGGCCCTCGTTCTCGTCGATGTCGATCCGCCGCGCCTCGATCCGCCCGGTGCAGTTGCGCAACACCTGGCCGGCCTGCAAGGTCATATCGCCCATGGCCATCAATAATCCATCACGGCCATTGAGCAGTTGGCTGCCGGCTTGCAAAAACAGCTCTTCGCCGGCCCAGATCAACCGGCCCGCCTGGTTATCAATCAGACCCTTGGCCGTGATCCCCAGGCTTTTGCCGGCAATCAATGTGCCTTGATTGCGCACATTGCCGCTGGCGTTGATCAGCAGCGAGCCTGGGCTGTTCAGCTCGCTGGCGACGGTGATGTCGTGGGCCGACAGGGTAAATAGATTGGCCGCCTGCGGCGCCTTGAAGGCCGCATCCAGTAGCAGGTCGGCGTTGTCTTTAAAGCTTAGGCTGGCGGTATTGAAGGAGGTCAGGGTGCCGCTGTTCTGGTAGTTGGCCACGCTTAGTGACAGGTCATTGCCCGCCAGTATTTCACTGGCCTTGAGGGTAAAGGCTTGGGTGTCCAGCAGCAGATTGTGGCTGGCCTGGATGGAGGCGTGGTTTTCGCTGCTAACGCTTTTTTGCCCACGCAGCTCGATATCCTGGCCGCGGATTTTGGCCTGGTCGCGGTTACTGATCGTTGCCGCCTGCAAACCGATGGTTTCAGCGGCCAGCTCGCCGCCGTTGCTGTTGGTCAGGCTGGCGGCGGTTACACCCAGGGTCGCGGCCGAGAGCGTGGCGGCATCATTGAGCAGGGCACCCAGCACCTCCAGGGTCAGGGCGTTTTGCGCGTAGATACCGGCACCGCTGCGGTTGCTGAGGTTGGCGCTAACACGAAATTGCGCGGTGGCGTTGGCGTAGAACGAACCGCCATTGAGGTTATCCACCTGCATGGCTTTCACCGCCAGGGTGTCGCCCCGTACCAGGCCGGTGTTCTTCAGGTACAGGCTATCGAATACCAGTGCCTGGCCAGCTTGCACGGTGCCGGCGTTGATCAGAAAGTTTGATGCCGCGATCTTCAAGTCCGCTGCAGCGCCCAGATAGGCTCCCTGTTGGTTCACCAGGTTACGGGTCTTGATGGTTAGCCCCGTGCCCGCCTCCAGCGTGCCGTTATTCAGCAGATTGGCGCTGGAGGCCAGTTGCACCTGGCCGGTAGCGGCCGTGTCGGTGAGCTCGATATCGCCATCGGCGCTGATGGCGATATCGCGCGCCGCCAGAATCAGCCCGTCATGGCGCACGCCGGCACCGCTGTCACTGCTACGCAGGGTGATAAACCGGCCATACATGGCGCCCGCTGCCGAGCCGGAAATCGCCAGGCCATCGCCCTGGGCACCAGCTTGGGCGGTGAAGGCATGGGTGCTCGGGTTGTAGCGCCCCTGGCCAGCGGCAATCTGCAGATCGGTTTGCTGGGCCTGGGAGCCGATAGCGCCTTGCAAGGCCACTGAGCGGGCGACGATATCGAAATAACTCAGCCCTTCGGTGTTAACGCCATCGGCACCGATCAGCACCTGGCCGCTGCGCTGGTCGACCAGCAACTGCAGGTCGTTATCAGCATTACGAACATGGCCGGTGCTCAGGGTCAGGCTGGAGGTGTTAAGGGTGGTAATGCCGTTGACCGTCAGGCCGTTGGGGTTGGCGATCAGCAGATCGGCCTTGTCGCCAAATACCTCCAGGGTGCCGGCGATCGAGCTCGGGGCGGTGCCCGTTACCTCGGTCAAGATCGCCTGAGCTGTACGGGTCAGGTTGGGGTTCAGCAGTAGCGCGCCGCCCAGCTGGCTTTGGCCATTGGCCAGGCTGTTGTTAAAGATAACGCCGGGCTTTAGTACGTCGAACTCGGTAAAGCGGTTGTGGGAAAGGCCCTTGCTGCTGGGGTTGGCGATCTCAACGACCGGTACGCCATTGGGCGCCGCCGTCACATGGGGGCCGTTGGCTTGCAGCGGATCGACCACGATCTGGGCCAGTGCCACGCCCGGTGACGCCGCAAGCAGCAGCGATAACGCCAGGCCGTTAAGGGGGGAGGGGGCAAGGCCAGGTTGCTGGCCGGCCTTGCGATGGGTACGGGTGATTTCGGCGACGGGAATAAAAAAGCCGAAGGTCTTGCTGAATATCAGGCGAAAGCAGCGCTTGTTCATGACCGAATCCCTGCGATGAAAGATTGGTCAACGGTAATCAGGGAACCGCGAGCTGCCTGTAGGACCGTCCGACAAACCCTGAGAGCTCGATTGGCGCAAGCCTAGGGGCAAGGTTACCGAGCGGCGAAGCAACATCCGTAAACACTCTTGTGCAGGGCTTTTGCCGCGTTTGGCTCTAGTCTGCCCATCGCCTTATTCATGAGTGAAAGGAGCCGATATGAATACGCGTGGTTTGCTCGATCAATTGCTGAAGTCGGGCCAGGATCTACTGCAAAACAAGGCCGCCGGCGGCAAGCCGGGCAAGGCAGGGGGGCTACTGGATGGCGCCAACCTGGGCAGCCTGCTCAGTGGCGCCGGTGGTGGTGCACTGGCGGCGGGGGCCATGGGCCTGCTGCTGGGCAATAAAAGCGCGCGCAAATTGGGTGGCAAGGCCCTGACCTACGGTGGTCTCGCCGCGCTTGGGGTCATTGCTTACAAGGCCTATGGCAACTGGCAGGCCAGCCAGCGCGCCGCCGCCAGCGAGCCGCAAACCCTCGATCGCCTGCCCGCGCCGCAGGCCGAACTGCATAGCCAGGGCATTCTCAAGGCGCTGGTGGCGGCCGCCAAAGCCGATGGTCATGTCGATGCCCGCGAGCGCCAGTTGATCGAAGGCGAGTTCGTCAAACTGACCGATGACCCCGAGCTGAAAACCTGGCTCGACCGCGAGCTGAACAAACCGCTGGACCCCGCCGACGTCGCCCGCGTGGCCACCACCCCGGAAATGGCCGCCGAGATGTACGTGGCCAGCGTGCTGATGGTGGATGAAGAGCATTTTATGGAGCGCGCTTATCTCGATGAGCTGGCCAAGCAGCTGAAGATCGAGCCAGCGCTCAAGCAGGAGTTGGAGAACCAGGTGCGGCAGGCGCTGTAACGATTCAGGTGTAGGAACCCGCTTGCTGGCGAATCGTGCAAACGACTTCAGGGCCAGGTTTGCAGGGTTCGCCAGCAAGCTGGCACCTACGGTTAGCCTCGGCAGCCTCCGATTACCGGCTGCAACCCTTGCAGCGGCTGGGGTATACTCGCCGGCTTTTCGAAAGTTAATGCCTGCGAGTGCTGCCCATCATGGAAATCCAACCGATCCTTAACAGCATCAAGGACCTCTCCGAACGTTCCGAATCCATTCGGGGGTATCTTTGACTACGATCACAAGAGTGATCGTCTGACTGAGGTCAACCGCGAGCTGGAAGACCCAGCTGTGTGGAACAACCCTGAATACGCGCAAGGCCTGGGCCGCGAACGTGCCCTGCTGGCGCAGATCGTCGAAACCCTCGACGAAATGAGCACTGGCCTGAGCGATGCCCGCGACCTGTTGCAGATGGCCGCCGAGGAAGAAGACCAGGGCGCCGTGGACGATGTTTCCGCCGAAGTGGAACGTCTGCGCGAAAACCTGGAAAAGCTCGAATTCCGCCGTATGTTCAGCGGCGAGATGGACCCCAACAACGCCTACCTGGATATCCAGGCCGGTTCCGGCGGCACCGAAGCCCAGGACTGGGCCAATATCCTGCTGCGCATGTACCTGCGCTGGGCGGAAAAGCGCGGTTTTGATGCCACCATCATGGAACTGTCGGCCGGTGAAGTAGCGGGTATCAAAGGCGCCACCGTGCATATCAAGGGCGAATACGCCTTTGGTTGGCTGCGTACCGAGATCGGCGTGCATCGCCTGGTGCGTAAAAGCCCGTTCGACTCCGGCAACCGTCGCCACACCTCGTTCTCGGCGGTATTTGTCTCGCCGGAAATCGACGACCGGGTGGAAATCGAGATCAACCCCTCGGACCTGCGTATCGACACCTACCGCTCCTCCGGTGCCGGTGGTCAGCACGTCAACACCACCGACTCGGCGGTGCGTATTACCCACGTGCCGACCAATACCGTGGTCAGCTGCCAGAACGAACGTTCCCAGCACGCCAACAAGGACACCGCCATGAAGATGTTGCGGGCCAAGTTGTACGAGCTGGAAATGCAGAAACGCAACGCCGCCTCCCAGGCCCTGGAAG
>JBCECW010000421.1:0-3567 GCA_039207785.1 Pseudomonas sp.
GATCACCTGCGCCGCACCGCACCCAGCGCCGAGTTGCAGCGCCTGCTGGACGAACCCACCCGCCAGCTCATCGCCGATAAACAGAGCCCGCCCGGCGCCCTGCTGCATCAACTCAGTGAACGTACCCAGGGCCTGGCGCGCCAGGCCGGCGCCAGCGATATCGTGCAGGTGCATCTGGATGAACAGTTCACCCGTATCGGTTATGTGCTGGGTGGTTGCGAGCGGATTAAAAACACACCGATCCCCTACCCTTACATCCTGATGCTGCACCGCATCGTGCACCTGTATTGCTTTTTGCTGCCGTTCTGCCTGGTGGACAGCATCGGCTGGTTTACCCCGTTTGCGGTGTGCGTGTTGGCCTATACGTTTTTTGGCCTGGATGCCCTGGGCGACCAGATTGCCGACCCGTTCGATACCCAGCCCAATGATCTGCCCCTGGAGGCCATGTGCCGCGGGCATGAGATTGCGGTATTGGAGATGTTGGGCGAGCAGGCGCCGGAGGCGGCGCAGCCGGTGAATGGGGTGTTGCTCTAGCACGTTGTGCGTAGGAGCGAGCTTGCTCGCGAAAAGGGTTACGCGGTCTTCCTGCTAAACCGCAGCGCCTGGTTCGCGAGCAAGCTCGCTCCTACACAAAGCTTGCCGGGTCCGGTATCAGGCCGGTACACCCAGAATGATATGCGAGGCTTTGATTACGGCGGTGGCGGCAACACCGGGCTTGAGACCCAGCTCTTCCACCGCCTGACGGGTGACGATGGCATAGACATCGGCACCGCCATCCAGCGTTACCACTACTTCAGCATTCACCGCACCGTCGTTAACGCTGGTGACCTTGCCTGCCAGGCAGTTACGGGCCGACAGACGAATATCGCTGCCTTCGGTCATCAGCATCACCCACGGCGCCTTCACCAGCGCCACCGCTTCCTTGCCCACGGCCAGGCCGAGGTCTTTAACGCTGGCCATGGTCACCACCGCCACCAGCGCATTGCCGCCGGGCAAACCGAGGGTGACTTCGGCGTTGACGGCGCCGGCTTCCAACGCGCTGATGGTGCCTTTGAATACATTGCGTGCACTGACTTTCATGGCAATTTCCTGACTCTCGGGTTAACAAAGTGCCGCATGATTGGTGAAAGCGTTATTTCGCCGCAACCATAACGCGCACTTTTTTGGGGCACTCCAGTACCAACTGGTCAGGTCCAGACTAGCTCAGGCCTGGCGCTGCAACAGACTGGCCAAAGGGTTCGCCTGCGTCACCAGCAAACCGCGCAGCAGCAACTGCACCGTGCCCTCGAAGGCCGCATGGTCGCTGGCCTGCAGGCTCGGTTTGCCGATTACCCGTGGCATCTGCCAGCCAAGGTTGATACAGGCCTGGGCCATGGCCCATAGCTGCATCAGCACGTGCTGCGGGTCAGCCGGGGCCAGCAGACCAAGGTCGATCCATTCCCCCAGCCGCGCCACGCTTTGCCGCGCCTGGGTACGCCAGCGCTCCACATGCTCGGCAGACAGCCGCGTGGCGCCTGCCGCCAGTTCGGTCATCAGCACCTTGGCGCCGAAGGGTTGCTCCTGGAATAGCCGGCTTAAGGCGCGGATATGCCGGGTCAGCGCCTCCAGCGGTTGCTCTTGCGGCTCAAAGGCGCGGCAAGCCTCCAGGTAGGGCCCGGTAACGCGCGCCAACACCTGGCTGTAGAGGTTGTCCTTGGATTTGAAGTGGTACAGCACATTGGCTTTCGGCAGCCCGGCGCGGGTGGCGATGCTCTGCACCTTGGCGGCGGCAAAGCCCTGCTCGGCAAACACTTCGCTGGCGGCTTGCAGGATGGCTTCGCAGGCAGCCGCCGACTTGCCCGTTGGCGGCGCTGCCAGGTAGGGGTTGAACGGCATGATGTACGACGGATGCATGGGCTGCGTCATACCAGCAGGTCTTCATAGAACGCGCCAAAGGGCCGCGTTGGGTGAGCCAGCTGGATCCCCAGAATCCACAGCCCGGCGTTGGGCGTCTGGGCGAAATCGCCGAGGTCACCGGCGCGGTAGATGGCGTGCGGGAAGTCGCTGACGCGATGGCCTTTGATATCCAGATTAAGCACCCAGCCCATGTCGATGGCCTGCGCCTGGGCATAGTCGTACAGCTGCTGGCCGGTAACGTTGCCGGTTTTCCACTGTGCCTCCACGCGGTCGAACAGGGTTTTCGCTGCCGCCGCGCAGGCCTGCATCTCAGGGTCGGCACCGGTGGTAAAGGTGGCGCCGGCATCACCTTCATGGCCGTTGAATACCGCGCCCATATCGATAAAGAAGATATCGTCGGCGCCCAACCGCGGGTCGCCCTCGGAGCGCTGCTTGAAGGTCTTCAGGGTATTGCTACCGAAGCGAATCAGGATCGGATGCCAGATCCGCTGCATGCCCAGGTCGGCCAATACCTGCTTGGCGATCGCCTGCGCTTCGGACTCCAACAGCCCCGGCTGAAGCTGGGCGGCAATCAGCTCGATGGCGCGCCAGGTCATCTGCTGCGCGTATTGCATGGCCTGCACGCTGTAGTGCTGGCCAACGGCCTCTTTGCTCGATACGGCAGTCACTGCGCGCTCCTTGGGCTCGACGGAGCCATGTAAAACATTGCGCTATATTATTTTGAATATAGCGAAAAGCTCAAACCCAATTCGGCGTGCTGCATCGGTATGCGGTTGTAGGGGGGATTAACGCGAGCCGTGGCGCCGGCTCCACTCGCTGGCCACCTCGCCCATGGTTTGCGGCACGCCGCTGCGGATCCAGGCCATAAATTCGCGGTCGAGTTTGACCTCGGCGCCGCATTGCGCGGCCAGGAAACGCCGTACGTTCTGGGTGGTGCGGTAGTGCTTGTCGACCGGGGTGGCCGGGGTAATGGGGTCGCTGTGCCAGTCGAAGGCCATATCAGCTCATCCTTGAGCTTGGTGCACGGAGCGCACCCTACGGTTTTTGAGTAACCGCGTCAGTGGCGCTCGACGCGGTGCCGTAGGGTGCGCTTCGCGCCCCCATGCTTCAACCGGCAATAAAGCTCAACAAATCTTCATTCAGCTGCTGCGCGTGGGTCACGGCAAAGCCGTGGGGGGCGCCTTTGTACACTTTCAATTCAGCGCCTTTGATTTGCTGTGCGGCCAGCTTGCCGGTGATTTCGAATGGCACGATCTGGTCGCCATCACCATGGATCACCAGGGTGGGCACATCAACCTTGGCCAAGTCCGCGCGGAAATCGGTTTCGCCAAACGCGGTTACGCAATCCACCGTGCCTTTGAGCGATGCCAGCAAGGCGATATTCAGGGTTTGCGTCAGCACGCCCTGGGACACCTCCTGGCCTTGATTGATGCCGTAGAACGGTGCGGAAAAGTCGCTGATAAATTGCGCGCGGTCTTTCAGCAGGCCTTCGCGGATGCCGGCGAAGACGCTCTGGTCGACGCCCTCGGCAAAGTCTGCGGTCTTGCCGAAAATCGGCGTCACCGCGCCCAGCAGCGCCAGCTTGGCCACGCGCGCGGTGCCGTATTTGCCGATATAGCGGCTGACATCGCCACCGCCGATGTTCTCCCCACGCTTGGCGACCTTGTCGAT
>JBCECW010000421.1:3577-4285 GCA_039207785.1 Pseudomonas sp.
CCTGAGGTCCAGGTGCTCGATCAGCTGGGCGATATCGTCGGCAAAGGTGTCGTAGTCGTAGCCGGTCCACGGCTGGCTGGAGCGACCAAAACCACGGCGGTCGAAGGCGATGGTGCGGTAGCCGCGCGAACTCAGGTACTCCATCTGGTATTCCCACATATCGGCGTCCAGCGGCCAACCATGGCTAAACAACACGGGCTTGCCGCTGCCCCAATCCTTGAAGTAGATCTCGGTGCCATCGCGGGTAGTAAAGGTGCTCATGCAAATCTCCTGAAGTGTCCATTTTTCATTGGGGAAAGAGGCGCGTAACAGTGAACACTATCTGCTGGTTTTATGACCACTGATTGCACGGCTGTGCTGGGTTGGTTCTCAATTCTGGCGCGCCACCCCACGCTAGCCGACGCCCTGGGATAAGCTCGCCGCGCCGCGGTTTTTTGCCTTGTCGTTGGAGCTTTTCATGCGTGTACGCCATTCCCTGCGCCTTGCCTTGTTGCTGCTGGCAACCGTCGCTTGCAGCACCAGCGCCCTGGCCCGCGATCAGTTTCGCCTGTGCTGGAGCAACAGCCCTGGCGCGTTGCACTGGGGCTATGCCGCGCAGCAGAAAATCGTCGCCAAGTGGGCGCGCAAATACCGCATTCGTATCGACCTGGTGCGGGTGGATGACACCGCCGATGCGGTGCAGCAATACACCGCCGGCCAGTTCGATGG
>JBCECW010000422.1:0-4285 GCA_039207785.1 Pseudomonas sp.
ATGTAGAAAAATGTTCTAACGGGCTGGGCGTCAACGGGTTCCGATGTCACCCGCGTCCGACGAACGGCATTTTCGTCGCCATCACCGTCATAAACAGCACATTGGCTTCCAGCGGCAGGCTGGCCATGTGCAGAACGGCATCAGCAACGAGCGCACCCAACTGACCATGACCCGCACCGCGCCGTTTCCTTTTCCGCCCGAACCGCTGCGCTATGCCGGCATCAGCCTGGCCCAGCGCGCCTTGGCCCATGAAGACCAGACCGGCGAGCGCAGCCTGCTGCTCAAAGGCTTCGATGCCCTGGGCATCGGCTTTGATTCGTAACCCTTATGCCTAACGGAAAACCGCCCATGAATCCGCAACACGTGATTGATTTCGCCAACTCGCAACTGGCCCCGGTGGAGTTTGTCACCGACGACCCGAAGGCCGTGGACACCCCGTACACCGCGCGCAGCTGGCGGCATTTTGTCGAGCCTGACAAGAAGGCCACCGGCGGTATCTGGGAAGCGCCGCCGCATCTGGAGCGCTGCGAGTGTGATTACGACGAGCTGTGTCATCTGCTTGAAGGGCAGGTGCGTTTGACCGATAGCGAGGGCGTTAGCCGCGAGTTCCAGGCCGGCGACACCTTTGTGGTGGCCGCAGGCTTCAAGGGCACCTGGGAAAACCTCACCAAGGTGCGCAAGGTATTTATGATTTTGCGTGGTTAGCCAAAGCGTTGGTGCGCGAAGCACACCCTACGATCTCGGCGTAAACGAGACGTTTCGAGTCCGGCTTGGTGCCGTAGGGTCGCCGGTCCGCGTTCGGCCGCGCACCAAGCCGTTATCCCACCCGCTCGATCAACTCCAACTCCCGCACCAACCAATCGGCAAAGGCCTTGGCCAGCTCATTGGCGCCACGCGGCGGCATGATGATGAAGTAGGGATGGGGCGCCGGAAACTCGATATCGAACAGGCGGATCAGCGTGCCCTGGGCCAGCTGCTCACCGGCCAGGATATGGTCGCTGATGGTCACGCCGGCACCGGCAATCGCCGCGCCAATGGTCAGCGACGCATTGGGCAGGTAGATATTTTGCCGGCCTTGCAGGCTGGGAATGCCGGCGGCGAGAAAGTAGCGGCTCCAGTCGTAGCCATCGTCTTCGTGCAGCAGCACCTGGCGCGCCAGGTCACGGGGTTTGCGCAGCGGTTCGCTGCCGTTGAGCAGGCGCGGGCTGCAGACCGGGAAGTAGAGGATGTCGCCCAGGGCGGCAATCCGCTGGCCTTCCACTTCGCTGTCGCCAAAGGAAATCACCATGTCCACGCCCTGGTTGGCGTGTTCGATGGACAGCAGGTGCAAGGCCACGTCGGGGTAGTCGCGCAAAAAACGGTCGAGCATGCCGGAGATCCGTGCCAGCAAGGCCGGTGCACAGGCGATACGCAAATTGCCGGCGGGGGTGGCGGTGGGCAGGGCGGTCTGGATATCGCGCAACTGCTCGAACGCACCGTTGACCAACTGGCTGAGCTTGCGTCCGGCGGAGGTCAGGTGCACGCCCTTGCCGTGGCGTTCCACCAGGGTGACTTCCAGCTCTTCTTCCAGCTTTTTTATCTGATGGCTGATGGCGCTGTGGGTGACATGCAGCTCCAGCGCCGCCGCCCCGGTACTGCCTTGGCGGACCAATGCATCAAAAGCGCGCAAGGCAATCAGCGAAGGCAGGCGGCGTGTGGCTTTAAGGTGCATTTTGGGCGCCTTTATTGTTAGTTAAATTCACACGAAACCTAGAAAACTAATCATTTGATGTCAATTCAATTTGCCGTGACGATAGGCCCATAACAAGACGCCAGGCACGCTTTCGATACGAGGTCAGTTCCATGTCGCAACCCGCAGAACATTTCGTCGACCTGCTGCAAGTGGGCAAACGCTATGGCGAAACCCGCGCCCTGGGCGACCTGACGCTGCATATCAAACGCGGCGAATTCCTTACCCTGCTGGGCCCCTCCGGCTCGGGCAAAAGCACCACCCTGATGATGCTTGCCGGCTTCGAACAGCCGAGCGAAGGGCGCATCCTCTGCAATGGCGAGGACATCACCGGGCGGCCCGCCGACCAGCGCAATTTTGGTGTGGTGTTCCAGGGCTATGCCTTGTTCCCACATATGAGCGTGGCGCAGAACATTGCCTACCCGCTCAAGGTGCGCAAAGTGCCACAGGCCGAGATCAACGAACGAGTGGGGCGCATGCTCGAACGCGTGGGCCTGGCCGGCAAAGGTGAGCGCGCGATCAAGCAGCTTTCCGGTGGCCAGCAACAGCGGGTGGCGTTGGCCCGCGCGCTGATTTTCGAGCCACCGTTGCTGCTGCTCGATGAACCGCTGTCCGCCCTCGACCGCCGCTTGCGTCAGGAAATGCAGGTGGAGCTGGCGCGTATGCACAAGGAGTTCGGCACCACCTTTGTCTTTGTCACCCATGACCAGGAAGAAGCGCTGGCGCTGTCCGACCGGGTGGCGGTGTTCAACCATGGTCGCCTGGAGCAACTGGGCACGCCGCAGGAGGTCTACGAGCGCCCGGCCAGCCGGTTTGTCGCCAACTTTCTCGGCGATACCAACTTGCTTAGCGTCGGCAATATCGCCCGCCGTGATGACGCCCTGGTGTGCAGCTACCAGAGCCGGCCGCTACTGGTCACCCAGGGCGTGCACCAGTCGCTGCCAACCGAGAACAGCGAAACCTGGCTGGCGATTCGTCCCGAACATCTCGACCTGCAGCCCATCGACCAGGCCGGCAACGGCAATGGCGTGGTGGCGCAGATGCAGCACCTGACCTACCTCGGCACCCACGTCAGCGTGGATTTGCGCACCGCCGATGCGCAGCCGATTGCCTTGCGCATACCCGTCAGCCACCCGTTGTTGAGTCATCTGCAACCGGGGCAGCCGTATTGGTGCAGCTGGTCACACCAGCACGGCCACCTGCTTTCTCACTAATAACAACAAACCGCTCGTTCACCTGCCGCCACGTTAAAAGGGGTACCTGGGATGAAAGACAAGCAACGCTTTATCGATGACGCCGTAGAGATCGCGCAGCAGCGTGTAGAGGCCGGCACCTTGAGCCGCCGCAGCTTTAACCAGCTGCTGATGGTGATGGCGGCCGCCGCCGGTATGGGGCCGCTGCGCCATGCCTTTGCCGGTAGTGACAATCTGGTGGTCGCCAACTGGGGCGGCGATGCCGTACCGGCCTTTGAAAAAAGCTTTGCCGGCTTCAATGCCGCCAGCGGCCTGAAGCTGATGGTGGACGGCAGCGGCCCAACCGAGGGCGCGGTTAAAACCCAGGTCAACAGCGGTGCGGTGCGCTGGGATGTGTGCGACGGCGAAATGTATTCCTCCTACCGCCTGGGCAAAGAGGGCGTGCTGACGCCGATCGACTACAGCGTGGTAGACAAGTCGCTGATCGGTTACGGCGATATCCATGACTTCGGCCTGGCCAACTACACCTACAGCTATGTGATCGGTTACGACGCGAAGAAATTCGGCAAAAACCCACCCAAGAGCTGGGCCGATTTCTGGGACGTGAAGAAGTACCCGGGCAAACGCACCCTGTACAAATGGATGAGCGCCAACCTGGAGTGCGCCTTGCTCGCCGACGGTGTGCCGGCTGACCAGCTGTACCCGCTGGATGTCGACCGCGCGCTGCGCAAGATCGAAGAGCTGATGCCGCACGTGGTCACGCACTGGTCCACCGGCGCCGAGTCGCAACAACTGCTGCGCGACGGCGAAGTGAGCATGGGCCAGATGTGGCACACCCGCGCGGAGCTGGTGAAGCAGGACAGCGGTGGTGCGATCGACTGGACCTTCGATAACGCCATCGTCGCGCCGTCGGTGTGGTTCGTGCCGAAGAACAACCCGGCCGGTGCCGCCAATGCCATGAAATTCATTGCCTACGCGCTGCGCCCGGAGGTCCAGGCCAAGCTGATGGAGGTCTACAACATGGGCCCGGTGGACTCCAAGGTGAACAGCCTGCTGTCGCCCGAATTGCAGCGCATCAACCCGACGGCGCCGCAGAACCTGAGCAAGCAGGTGTCGATGAACAACCTGTGGTACGCCGATCACTACAGCGAAACCCTCGACCGTTACCTGGCGCTGATTGGGGGCTGATATGGCGGTGGCCAATGGACGAGGCGGGCAGGGCACCGTGCGCATTTACGCGCTGCTGATTCTGCCGTTGCCGTTGCTGATCGTGGTCGGCTACCTGCTGCCCACCCTGGGCGTGCTGGGCTGGAGCCTGAGCCTGCCAAAGGTGGGCCTGCAGAACTACGCCACGATCCTCGAC
>JBCECW010000423.1:0-4273 GCA_039207785.1 Pseudomonas sp.
AACGCGGTCAGAGAAGAAACAAAAAGAGTAATTGAGCAAGTAAAAAATGGCACGGGTTGTACGGAGGAGCGAACAGTGGCGGCCGATATCCAGGATTTGTTGGCGTTTGTCGCGGTAGTCAACGCCGGTGGTTTTCGTGAAGGGGCGCGGGTGAGCGGCAAGTCGCCGTCCAGCCTGAGCGATGCGGTGCGGCGTCTGGAAACCCGCTTGGGGGTACGCCTGCTCAATCGCACCACCCGTAGCGTGCGGCCCACTGAGGCCGGGGCGCGGTTGATGGAACGCATCGTGCCGGCGTTGGGGGAGGTGGAATCGGCGCTGGATGTGGTCAACGAGTTTCGTGACCGGCCCTCCGGCACGTTGCGCCTAAATGTGCCGTTGAGCGCTTCGCGGCTGGTGCTGCCGGCGATCATTACGCCGTTTCTAAAGACCTACCCCGATATCCGCCTGGAAGTAATCGTCGAGGAAAGCTTTGTCGATATGCTCGCCGCCGGCTGCGATGCCGGTATCCGCTACGACGAGCGCCTGGAACAGGACATGATCGCCGTGCCCATCGGCCCGCGTTGGCAGCGTTGCGCCACCGCCGCTTCCCCGGCATACCTTGACGCCCATGGCCGCCCCGAGCACCCACGCGACCTGCTTGAGCACGCCTGCCTGCGCGGCAAGTTTCCCAGCGGTGCCATGCCCCTGTGGGATTTTGAAAAGGACGGCGAGGTGCTTAGCCTGGACCCCAGCGGGCCGTTGATTGTGCGTATTGGCGGCGCGGTGGATCTGGCGGTACAGGCGGCCATCGACGGCCTGGGCATCGTCCATCTGTTCGAAGACTGGTTGCAGCCGTACCTAGATAGCGGCCAGCTGGAAGCCGTGCTGGAGCCCTGGTGGCAACCCTTTACCGGGCCGTTTCTCTACTATCCGGGGCGGCGTTATGTGCCGTCGCCGTTGCGGGCGTTTGTTGAGTTCATCAAGGCACAGGGCGTTGGTGCGCGAAGCGCACCCTACGGGTTCGGTGCAACGGTCACGATCTCGTAGGGTCGCCGGTCCGCGTTCGGCCGCGCACCAAGCGATTCCGATTATTTAAAAAACTGGCTGGGCGTTACGCCGAACTGCTTTTTAAACATGGTGGTAAACGCACTCGGGCTTTCGTAACCGAGGGCGCCGGCCACGTCGATGATGCGTTCGCCCACGGCGATACGCTCCAGGGCCTGCAATAGTCGCGCTTGCTGGCGCCATTGGCCGAAGGTCATACCGGTGCCTTTCTGGAACAGACGCTGGATGGTTTTTTCGTCCAGGTGCAGGCGCGCGCTCCAGTCGGCCAGGGTGGCGTTGTCGCCGGGGTTGTCGTGCAGGCTGGCGCAGATTTGCGCCACCCGTGGATCGGCCGGTTGTGGCAGATGCAGGGGCAGGGTGGGGAGGATCTTTACCTCGTCGAGAATCAGGTTCATCACCCGCGCTTCCCGCGAGTTGGCCGGGTAGGGTTCGGCAATGCCGATGGAAGTCTGGATCAGTTCGCGCAGCAGCGGCGACACGCTGACGGCCTTGGTGTCGGCGGGCAGGTCGTGGTTTTTATCGGGGTGCACAAATACGCTGCGCATCTTTACCGGGCCCACACAACGAATGGCATGCACCTGGCCGCAGGGCATCCAGATACCGCGACTCGGCGGCACGGTCCATTGGTGCAGCGCGGCATGCACCACCATTACGCCGGCAGTGGCGTAGATCAGTTGGTGCTTGTTGTGGCTATGGGGCGGGACATACCAATCAGCCGGGTAGTCGTTGGCACTGCTGCTTACCCGCCAGGCGGCGGCGTCGATTTCGCGGACGTGGTCTTCGATGGGGCGGATCATATTGTCTGTTTTGCGATAGTTGTTGTCTGCATTTCGCGAGACAGGCGCTTTTCTGGCCCCGTAGGATAGCGGCGACCTTTGAAATTGCCAGTAGATGTTTCTGCCGGCCTACTTTGGATGTTGCTTATGTCCCTTGCTGCCACCGCTTCACCTTCCGCGACCGCCACGGTTGCTCATCAGGCCAGCCCCTTGGTTATGCGCGTTATCGGCGCCTGCGCGCTGGCGCATATGATCAATGACCTGATCCAGGCCGTGCTGCCGTCGATCTACCCGATGCTCAAGGCCAACTACGGCCTGACCTTTGCCCAGGTAGGCCTGATTACCCTGACCTTCCAGCTGACCGCTTCGCTACTGCAACCCTGGGTCGGCTACCACACCGATCGTCATCCCAAACCCTGGCTGTTGCCGGTGGGCTCGCTGTGCACCCTGGTGGGGATTTTGCTGCTGGCTTTTGTCGGCAGTTTTCCAGCGATTCTGCTGGCCTCGGGCTTGGTGGGCATCGGCTCCTCGACCTTCCACCCGGAAGCCTCGCGGATTGCCCGCCTGGCCTCGGGTGGGCGTTATGGCCTGGCGCAGTCGACCTTCCAGGTAGGCGGTAACGCCGGCACCGCATTTGGCCCCTTGCTGGCGGCAGCCATCGTGATTCCGTACGGCCAGGGCCATGTGGCCTGGTTCGGGGTGTTTGCCGTATTTGCCATTGGCGTGCTGTATGGCTTGAGCCGCTGGTACCGCAACCACCTGAACCTGTTCAAGCTGAAAAGCGGCGGCGTGGCCACCCACGGGCTGTCCAAACAGCGGGTGGTGGGCGCCCTGGTGGTGTTGGCGCTGCTGGTGTTCTCCAAGTACTTCTATATGTCGAGCCTGACCAGCTACTTCACCTTTTTCCTGATCGAGAAGTTCGACATCTCCATCGCCAGCTCGCAGCTGTATCTGTTCCTGTTTCTCGGCGCGGTGGCGGCCGGTACCTTTTTCGGCGGGCCGATTGGCGACCGCATCGGGCGTAAGAAAGTGATCTGGTTTTCGATCCTCGGCGCGGCGCCGTTTACCTTGCTGCTGCCGTACGTGGACCTGTTCTGGACCAGCGTGTTGAGCGTGATCATCGGCTTTATCTTGGCCTCGGCGTTCTCGGCCATTGTGGTATTCGCCCAGGAGCTGGTGCCGGGCAACGTGGGGATGATTGCCGGGATCTTCTTTGGCTTGATGTTTGGCTTTGGCGGGATTGGCGGGGCGTTGCTCGGCTACATGGCCGACATTCATGGCATCGAGCAGGTGTTCCGCCTGTGTGCGTTCTTGCCGTTGTTGGGGATATTGACGGTGTTGCTGCCGTCGACCAAGGGCGTTTGATAGACCGCTGGTGCGCGGAGCGCACCCTACGAAAACAACGCCGCTCCCATAGGGTGCGCTCCGCGCACCAGCGATCGGTCAGGCAATATTTTTCAACCGGGCCAAGTCTTTCAACGGCGGTGCGCCAAACAGGCGGCGGTATTCGCGGCTGAATTGCGAGGGGCTTTCGTAGCCCACCCGGTAACCGGCCGCCGCCACTTCCAGGCCTTCACACATCATCAGGCGTTGCGCTTCCTGCAGGCGCAATTGTTTCTGGTATTGCAGCGGGCTCATGGCCGCCACCGCCTTGAAACGGTGGTGCAGGGCGGAGACGCTGAGGTTGGCCACCTTGGCCAGTTCTTCGATGCGCAGCGGTTTGTCGAAGTTGGCATTAAGCCATTCGATGGCGCGGGTAATACGGTGCGATTGGCTGTCAGCCATGGCGATTTCGATCAATTGCTGTCCTTGCTGGCTACGCAGCAGGCGGTAGTAGATTTCCCGCAGGGCCAGCGGCGCGAGCATGGGAATGTCGCGCGGCGTGTCGAGCAGGCGGGTCAGGCGTAACACGGTGTCCAGCAGCGGCGCGTCGATACGGTCCAGGTACAGGCCACGGCTGGCCGGGCGTACCGGCAGGCCGACGGGGCCGGCGTCGCTGATCATGCGGGTGATTTCCGCCGGGTCCAGGTCCAGGCGCAGGCACAGGTAGGGTTTGTCGGGGCTGGCATCGGTCACCTGGCCGGTCACCGGCAAGGTCACGGATACCACCAGGTAATTGAGTTCGTCGTAGATATAGCTTTCGCCGCCCAGGCTTACCTCTTTGCGGCCCTGGGCAATGATGCACAGCGCCGGTTTATGCACACCGCGTGACATGGGCGTGGGCTGGTCGAAACGGATCAGGCTGAGGGGGCCGATCTCGGTTTGCAGGGCGCCTTCGCAGGAGGTGAAGCGTTCGATCAACGCGGCCAGTTCGTTTTGCCGTTGTTGTACTTCGATTTCCATGGAGCCTCCGCAGGGCAGCGCAACGATGGAGCGCAGCATGCTCATGCGCGCGACGGATTGCCAGAGCTGCTGCGTGCTTTAAGCAGGATTAGGCAAGCATAGGGCAGGAT
>JBCECW010000424.1:0-4273 GCA_039207785.1 Pseudomonas sp.
CGCCCAGGCTGAGGTTGTGGTGGGCGTGCATACCGGTCTGGGTCTCGGGGTTGAGCGTGGCCTTGAACGCGCGCATACGGTCGCGGATATCGTTCATGTTCATCGCGCCGCCGGAGTCGGCCATATAGATGCACTGCGCGCCGTAGCTCTCCATCAGCTTGCCCTGCTCGGCGAGTTTTTCCGCCGGAATCATATGGCTCATCATCAGAAAGCCGACGGTGTCCATGCCAAGGTGGCGGGCATACTCGATGTGCTGCCTGGAAATATCCGCTTCGGTGCAATGGGTGGCGATGCGCACGGTGCGCGCGCCAGCGTCATAAGCGGCCTTGAGGTCGTGCACAGTGCCGATACCCGGCAGCAGCAAGGTGGCAATGCGCGCATGACTGAGCACATCCGCCACCGCCTCGATATAGTCCAGGTCGCTGTGCTTGCCGAAGCCGTAGTTGAAGCTCGAACCCTGCAAGCCATCGCCATGGGCCACTTCGATGGAGTCGACCTTGGCCGCATCCAGCGCACGGGCGATGGCCTGCACGCTCTCCAACGAATACTGGTGGCGAATGGCATGGCTGCCGTCACGCAGGGTGACATCGGAGATATACAGTTTTTTGCCGTTCATGGACGCGCTCCCTGCTCAGCCAGCATCGCCTGCGCCATACGTTCAGCGGTGGCCAGCGCGGCGGAGGTCATGATGTCGAGGTTGCCGGCATAGGCCGGCAGGTAATGGGCGGCGCCCTGCACTTCGAGAAACACCGAGGTTTTCAAACCACTGAAGCGCCCGTGGCCAGGAATGTTCAGCGGCGCGTCTGCGGGGATCACCTCGAACTGCACCTGCTGCTTGAGCCGGTAGCCGGGCACATAAGCCTGCACAGCGGCGGCCATTTCTTCGATGCTGGCGGCGATCTGCGCCTGGTCGGCGGCTTCGCTGAGCACAAACACGGTGTCGCGCATCATCAACGGCGGCTCGGCCGGGTTCATCACAATGATGGCTTTGCCCTTGGCCGCCCCACCGATGACCTCGATGGCCTTGCTGGTGGTTTCGGTGAATTCGTCGATATTGGCGCGGGTACCGGGCCCGGCTGACTTGCTGGCGATGGAGGCGATGATTTCCGCGTAATGCACCTTGGCCACGCGTGACACCGCCGCCACCATTGGAATAGTCGCCTGGCCACCGCAGGTGACCATATTGACGTTCAATTTATCCAGATGGCCTTCCAGGTTAACCACCGGCACGCAATAGGGCCCTATCGCGGCCGGGGTCAGGTCGATCATGCGCAAACCGGGCTTGTGGCCCCGCAGTAACGCGTCGTTGTGCACATGGGCGCCGGCACTGGTGGCGTCGAAAACGATGTCGATCTCGGGGAAGATCGGCAGGCGGGTCAGGCCTTCCACGCCTTCGTGAGTGGTGGCAACGCCCAATCGTGCTGCGCGTGCCAGACCGTCGGACGCCGGGTCGATACCGACCATGGCGCCCATTTCCAGGTGCTGCGCATTACGCAATACCTTGATCATCAGGTCGGTGCCGATATTGCCGGAGCCGACAATCGCGACCTTGAATTTTTGCTTAGTGGCCACGAACCGGCCCTCCTTGAAATTCGCTCAACTGGATAACAGCGGCGTCGGGCTCGGCGGCGTACAGCCGCGCGACCTGCTCCGCCCGCAGCGCCAGGGCCAGGCGTTGGTTGATATAGCCCTTGTCGGTGATTTCCCCGGCGTCGGCATTGGGTGGGGTGCCCAGCAACACCACGCGGGCCAGAAGCCGGGACGAGGCCGGGTTATGGCGCGCCAGGTGCGCCAGGCCGGCCAACAGCACGTCGCGCACCTTGGGGTGGCAGGCCAATGCATCGGCGTCCAGTTCCAGCCCCTGCGTCCCGGCCAAGGCGCGCAACGCCGTGGTCGGAAACACCAGGGCGGTGGGTTGCTGCTGGTCGTGGCCGGCAATCACACAGTCCTGCACATAGGGCGATAGCGCTGACAGGGCGCTGGTGCGCAAGGTGCCGACCGATACCCAGGTGCCGCTGCTGAGCTTGAAGTCTTCGGTTACCCGGCCGTCGAAGCGGATGCCCTGCTCGGGACGCAGCGGGTCGATCAACGCGCCGGCATCGCCGATGCAATAGAAGCCGTCGGCATCGAACGCGGCGGCGGTTTGCGCCGGGTTATGGCGGTACTCGGTAAACAAAGAATCGCCGCGTACGCGCATTTCCAGCTTGTCGGCACTGGGCACGAACTTGATTTCGACGCCGGGTACCGGCAGGCCGATATTGCCCGGCTGGTCGATGGCAAAGTGCACGCTGGTGAGCACCGGCGCACTCTCCGTGCAGCCCCACTCGGAAGCAAAAAACAGCGGTGTGCTGCGCACCTTGGCAGCGGCCGCCTTGAGCCGCTCCCAGCTGCTCTGCGGTAGCGCCGAGGCGGCGTAAAACAGCATCTGCAACTGGCCAAACAGCGCCGTGGCCAACTCCGTGTCGCGCTCCAGATACGGCAGCAGCATGTCGTAGCCACGGGGCACGTTGAAGAACAGCGTCGGCCGCACTTCCTTGAGATTGGCTACCGTGCGTTCGATAAGCCCGGGCAGCGGCCGACCGTCATCGATATACAGCGAACCGCCATTGCGCAGCACCAGATTGAAGTTATGGCTGGCGCCGAACACATGGCTCCAGGGCAACCAGTCGAGCACCACGATGGGCGTGTGGCTGACGAAGCGCCAGCACTGGGCAATCGCCTGCTGGTTGGCGCACAGCATGCGCTGGGTGGTGACCACCACCTTGGGCTGGCCGGTGGAACCGGAGGTCAGCAGGTAGCGGGCGTGGCTGTCCGGCCCCAGGCGGGCAAATGCCTGCATTACCGCCGGCCCCTCCTGGCACAGATACAGCTCGGCAATTGCCCGCGCCCCGCTCACCTGCTCCGCATGGCGCGCCACGATAACTGGGCAGGCCACCTGGGCCAGGTCCAGGGCACGGCTATAGCGCTGGCCATCGCTGACAAACACCGCGCCCGGCCGCAAGGTATCGAGCAGTGCCCGCAATGTGGCGCAGTCGCCACTGCTCTGCGAATAAGTCACCGACAGCGTGGCGACGGGAATGCCGACGTGCATGGCCGCCAGTGAGAGCAAGGCATGGTCCAGGTCGTTCTCGGAAAGAATCGCCAACGGCGCGCCGGCTGGCAGCTGCATATTCAGCAGCGCCTGGGCCAGGGCGCCGACCCGATAGCGGGCTTCGCCGTAGGTCAGGCGCAGCCAGGTATCGTTGCGCCGCTCGGCCAGGAACAGCTGCTCGGGGCGCTCTGCAGCCCAATGCTCCAGCCACTCCCCGACGCACCGTGCATAGGCTTGCAGCGGCTCGGGCGAGCGCAGGATAAATCCGCCATCCGCGCAGGGCTCGTACACCGTGCGCGCAGGCGCCAGGCGGTCGCTGTGGTAGATATCAGTCACGTCTCAGGTCTCCGGGGCGCCGGTAAGCGCCCTTGTTGTTCTTGTGGTGAGCCAGTCGTTGTGCGAAGTGAGGGGGCTAGCCGAACACGCAACCCACCTCGCCCAGACGGGTGAGGTGCAGATGCACGCGGTCGCCAGCCTTAACCGGCACCATCGGCCCCAGGGCCCCGGACAGCAGCACATCGCCGGCACGCAGCGGGCGGCCGAGTTCGGCCATGGTGCGGGCCAGCCACAGGCAGGCATTCAACGGGTTGCCCAGGCAGGCGGCGCCAACACCAATGGCGGCCTGCTGGCCGTTGAGGGTCAGTTGCATACCTTCCAGGGCGAGGTTCAGCGCGGACAATCTGGTCGGCTGCTTGCCCAGCACATACAGGGCGCTGGAGGCGTTGTCGGCGACCGTATCGACCAGGGTGATGCGCCAGTCTTCGATGGCCGAGTCGACAATCTCGATGGCCGGCAACAGGTACTCCACGGCGCTGAGCAGCTGCGCCAGGGTGGTGTCGCTGTCCGGTAGATCGCGACCGAGCACAAAAGCGATCTCGCCTTCGGCCTTGGGCTGGATCAGCCGACGGGTGTCGACCACGTCGCCATCGAGCACTTCCATATCGGCGAACAGCACACCGAAGTCCGGCTGGTCGACGCCCAGTTGCTGCTGCACGGCCTTGGAGGTCAGGCCGATCTTGCAGCCCACCTGCCGCCGCCCCTGCTCCAGCGCCTGGCGGGTATTGAGCTCCTGCACGGCATAAGCATCGGCCAGGGACGTAATGCCGAATTGTTCGGAGATACGCCCGCAAGGCGTGCGGCTGTGGCGTGCCTGTTGCAGCGCCGCTGCGGCGGCGATCAGCA
>JBCECW010000425.1:0-4270 GCA_039207785.1 Pseudomonas sp.
TTGCCAACCCACGGCGAGAACAGGCGCACCTGGGTGTCGCGGTCGTCCTGGAACGGCATAAAGATGTAGCTGGCTGGCAGCTCGATGGGCGTCAGGTCACTGTTACGCGGCTTGCGCGGGATCAGCACTACCTCGCCGGTCGCATCGTCGCTGGCCTCGGGGTAGTCGCGGTAGAAGGCCTGGTCACGCGGCACCGAGTTATGGAAGTTGACGCCCTTGGCATCCAGGGTGGTGGTGTCCGGCAGCAAGCCGTTTTCAAAGAAAAACGTACCGCAGTCCGCTGGCTTCAACGCCCGCAGCAACTGGCAGTACCGGTGCGAGCCATTCCACATGGCCAGGATTTTCGGCTGTTCCCGCTTGAGCAAGGCGTGGGCGCGCAGGGCCACCCAGGCCAATTCCACACGCAACAGCAGGCGATAGAACGCACCGTCGTTTTTGTTTTTTACCCGCCGCTCCTGGCACTTCTCTTCCACCAGATGGGGCCAGTCGATGCGCGAAATAATCTGCCCCAATTGCCATGGACGCGGCCACGGCATCTGCGCCGGCACCACCACCTTGCCGTCGAGTTCGGTCTCGTTCAGCAGGCGCTGGAAATAAATGCTCTGGTGCTTGGCCAGGGAGAAAAACAAAACGTTGGTCATGGTCAATCCGTGCCATTCAAAGGGGCGCATTCGATATCGGCGGGCAGCGCTTGCCCATCCAGCAGAGCCTCGAGAACGCGTACATTCTGCGCCAGGCCCTGGGAGCCATGGGACAGGTGAAACAGGGCAAAGGCGCGGGCGGTGGCGACGTGCGCGGCATAGTCAGCGGCGATGGCGGCGGCACCTTGCTGCAGGCTGGCCAGCGATTCGATACGCGGGCCGAAGAAGCGCTCCTGGGCAAAGATATCCGGGTCGCCGCTGAGGTTGACGTACAGCACCGGGCGCCCGGCCAGGCCGGCCTCGATCACTGCGTTGGACATGATATTGACCACCACCGTGGCCTGCCCCAGCGCCTCGGCCAGTGAACACTCGGCCGCCAGCAACTGCACATTGGTCAACTGTTCGGCAGCCGCCTGCCAGAATCCTGCGGCGCTGCGCGGGTGGCGTTTGATCAGTACCTGCCAGGCCGGGTTGGCCGCGGCCCAGTCACGCAGCAACTCATAGGTGCGCTGGTAGCCGGGCTCCTTTTCCTTGTCCGGGCCCACGCCGAGCACCAGCAGGCGCTTGAGCTGGCCATCGGCGGGCGGCAGGTCGTAGGCGCTGTCGATCATATGCGAGCCGGCCAGAACCGCGATGGAGTCGCCAAAGCGCAGGCTGCGCGCCTGCAAGGCCTCCAGGGAGCTGCGGCCAAACAGCAGGTAGTAGTCGTAGTCGTTCATGCCCAGGCGTCGCGAGCTTTCCACCGTGGACGCATGCGCCAAGTGCACCAGCGGCCGGCCAGTGGCGGCCATGGCCAGGCGCAGAAACGGCGAATACAGGCTGCCATTGCGGTCATTGAGCAATACGCGTGGCTGGTGGTGGCTGACCAGCCATTGCGCATAGGCGGCATAACCGAAATAACGCAGTGGCACTGGCTGCGGCGGCTGTTGCAGCAAGCGTTGGCGACAGACTGCCTTGGGCGACTGCAAGGCCGTTTCCACCAGGTTGTGACCGCGCTCGCGCACAGCCTGGATAAAGGCTTTTTTACGGGCGAAGGCGATAACTTTGGGCGCGTTTTGCAGCAACAGCACATCGCAAGGTTCGGCGACCACTTCGCCAGCCAGATGACGTTTGGCCTGCAGGCCAAAGCGCCAATCGCTCAGCGCCTCGCGAGCAAAACGCACCGCGCTGCCCAGCACCCCGTAGCGCTCACGCAGCAGCAGCCAGCGGTAGCGGTCCAGCGCGCGGCAACGCTCCAGCCAACTCACAGTGGCGCTCATGCGCGCCCGGCCATCATCGGCAACGCCCAGAAGCGCTCGCGTACGGTTTCATCGGTAAAACGTTCACGCAAACGGGCCGTCATACGCGCACGGCACTCAGGCAAGCGCTCACTTTCAGCGGCCTGGCGCAGCAGTTGGCGGGCCAGCTCGGCGGCATCGCCCAGGGCAAACAGCAGCCCAACGCCGGCCACCACTTCCGCGCCGCCGCCGCAGTCGGTGCAAATCACCGGCACATCGGCGGCCATGGCTTCGAGCAGCACCATGCCAAAGGGCTCGTGGTCGGAGCTCAGGGCAAATACATCGAAGGCCCGGAAATACTGGCGACCGTTGGCCACCTGGCCGAGAAAACGCACGTGGTCGGCCACGCCCAATTCCTGCGCCAGCGCCTTCAACGGCGCTTCCAGCTTGCCGCTGCCCATGATTGCCAACAGGCTGTTGGCCGGCAGTTGCGGCAAGGCCTGGGCAAAACCACGCAGCAAGGTGGCCTGGTCTTTATCCGGGTGCAGACGCCCGACATTGCCCACCACCCAGGCATCATTCGCCAGGCCAAGCGCCTCACGGGCCTGCTCGCGGCTTAGCAACTGGGCCTGAATGGCGGCCAGGTCGACGCGGTTGTACAGGGTTTCGATGCGCTCGGCCGGCCAGTCGGGCAGCGACTCGCGCATATCGTCGCGCACTGCATCCGACACCCCGAGCAGGCTCAGGCGGCGTTTAAACCAGTTGGCGAACAGAAAGCGCGAACGCCGGCGGTAGTCGCCAAAGGCGTGGTGCACGCCAATCACCGGCAACTGGGTCGCCAGCAGCGCCACGTACACCGGTTTGAAGCGGTGCGCGATGCAAAAGGCGAACGCGCGCTCGCGGGTAATCCGCTTGATATCGCGGATAGCCGCCAGCTTCAGCCCGCGTACATCGGCGCTGTGGTAGCCGAGGAAAATCACCTCGTCCGAGCCCGAGCCGGCTTCCACGGCCGCATTCGGCGCACCGGTCAGGTAGACCGTGGTGACCTTGTAGGGCGTGCCATCAAACAGGCTGGCGTACTGACGGGCACAATCGAGAAAGGGCCCGTCATAGCCGTGACAGAACTGCAGAACGCGCAGTTCAGCTGAGTGCGTCATACCCGTCCGCACCTTCCTTGATCACCAGGATGTCTTCCATGATCAGGTACTGCAGGTCCGAACCGAAGAACATATTCAGCGCGTCGGTTGGCGAGCAGATCATCGGTTCGCCACGACGGTTAAGCGAGGTATTGAGCGACACGCCGTTACCGGTCAGGCCTTCCAGGGCCTTCATCATGTCGTAGTAGCGCGGGTTGTATTCGCGCTTGAGCACCTGGGCACGGGAGGTACCGTCCTCGTGCACCACTTCCGGCACGCGGGTTTTCCACTCTTCGGCCACTTCGAAGGTAAAGGTCATAAACGGCGCCGGGTGGTCGACCTTGATCATCTGCGGGCCCACGGTGTCGAGCATCGATGGGCAGAAGGGGCGCCAGCGCTCGCGGAACTTGATCTGTTCGTTGATGCGGTCAGCCACGCCCTTGATGCTCGGGCAACCGATGATCGAGCGGCCACCCAGGGCACGCGGGCCAAACTCCATACGGCCCTGGAACCAGGCCACCGGGTTGCCGGCGACCATGATCTCGGCGATACGCTGCGGCATCTCTTCGATCTGCTTGAATTTCGGCTTGCTTGGGTGACGGGCACAGGCGGCAATCACGTCCTCGTTGGAGTAGGACGGGCCGAGGTAGACGTGCTCCATCTTCTCCACCGGTACGCCACGCTTGTGCGAAACGTAGGCCGCCGCACCAACCGCGGTACCGGCGTCGCCCGAAGCGGGCTGAACGAACAGCTCCTGCACATCGTCACGGGCGATGATCTTCTGGTTCAGCTTGACGTTCAGCGCACAGCCACCGGCGAAGGCGATCTTGCCGGTCTCCTTGAGGATATCCCCGAGGTAATGCTCCATCATCTGCAGCGCCAGCTTCTCGAACAGCGCCTGCATGCTGGCGGCGTAGTGGATGTACGGATCGTCGGCGATGTCGCCCTCGCGCTTGGGCCCCAGCCACTCGATCAGCTTGGGCGAGAAGTAGAACCCCTTGCCCTTCTCCTTGTAACGACGCAGACCGATGACGTTGGCGTAGTCGGTGTTGATCACCAATTCGCCATTCTCGAACTTGGCCAGACGCGAAAAATCGTACTTCCTCGCATCACCATAGGGCGCCATGCCCATGACCTTGAACTCGCCATCGAGCATCTCGAAGCCGAGAAACTCGGTGATCGCGCCGTACAGGCCACCGAGGGAATCCGGATCGTAGAATTCCTTGATCTTGTGGATATTGCCGTTCTCGCCATAGCCGAAGAAGGTGGTGGCGTA
>JBCECW010000426.1:0-2773 GCA_039207785.1 Pseudomonas sp.
GTTCGGGAATGATCAGGGTCAGCACATCGCCCACATTCAGACGAAAACGCCGTGCGGTGATTTCCCCCACCACCACGCCGAACTCGCCGGGTTTCAGGGCGTCCAGACGGCCCTGAACGATATGCTGGCCGATGATCGACACCTTGGTTTCTTCCTGCGGGTCGATGCCATTGATTTGCACCGGCTGCATCACGCCCTTGTAGGACAGCATGCCCTCCAGCTCGGCAAACGGCACGGCGGCGGTCACCTGCGGATTTTTGCGAGCCGCATCGGCCACCTGGTGCCAATCGGCAATCGGTTGCACGCCGGTCAGCGTCGCGTGGGGCACCATGCCGAGAATCCGCGAACTCATCTCGCGCTGGAAGCCGTTCATCACCGACAACACCGTGATCATCGCCATTACCCCCAGCGCCAGGCCGATCATCGAGGCCAGGGATATAAACGAGATGTACTGGTTGCGGCGTTTGGCGCCGGTATAGCGCAGGCCGATAAAGAGGCTGAGCGGGCGGAACATCAGACGGCCACCAACTTGCCGTCTTCCAGACGCCAGATGCGGTCCATCTGCTCGGCCAGCTCCTGGGAGTGGGTGACCACCAGGAAGGCGGTCTTCGAGTCACGGCTCAGCTCCAGCATCAGGTCCTGGATACCTTGGGCCGTGTGGTGGTCGAGGTTACCGGTGGGTTCGTCGAGCAGCACCAGGCCAGGGTTGTTCACCAGGGCGCGGGCGATGGCCACACGTTGGCGCTCGCCGCCGGACAGCTCGGCCGGCTTGTGCGCCAGGCGATGGCCCAGGCCCACGCGGGTAAGCAGCTTGGTGGCGCGCTCGCGGGCTTCGGCAATGCTGACCTTGCCGATCAGCAGCGGCATGCAGACGTTTTCCAGCGCGGTGAATTCCGGCAGCAGGTGGTGGAACTGGTAGACAAAGCCCAGCGCGCGGTTACGCAGCAGGCCGCGTTTTTTCTCGCTCAGGGCCGACAGTTCTTCACCGGCCAGCCAGACGCTGCCGGTGCTCGGGGTATCGAGGCCGCCGAGCATATTGAGCAAGGTGCTTTTGCCCGAGCCCGAGCTGCCGACAATGGCAACGCGCTCGCCGGGGTGCAGCTCCAGCTGCAGGCCCGAGAGCACCACCACCGATTGCGGGCCCTCGTCGTAACTTTTGCCCAGGTTGCGGCAGCTCAGCACTGCCCCGTTGGTTTTCGCTTGCATGGCGGCATTACTCATAACGCAGGGCCTCCGCGGGCTGGGTGCGCGCCGCGCGCCAGGCCGGATAAAGAGTGGCGAGGAAACTCAGCAACAAGGCCGCGCCGCACACTTGCAGCACGTCCTGAGCCATCAATTGCGAGGGCAGGTAGTCAATGAAATACACATCGGCGTTGAGGAACTTGAAGCCCAGCAACGTCTCGATGGCGGCGATCCAACTGCTGATATTGAGCGCCGCGATAATGCCCAGCACCGCGCCGATCAAGGTGCCCACCACCCCGATCACCGTGCCCTGCACCATGAATATGCGCATGATCTGCCCCGGGGTAGCGCCCAGGGTACGCAGGATGGCGATATCGCCCTTCTTGTCGGTGACCACCATCACCAGGGTGGAAATGATGTTGAACGCCGCCACCGCGATAATCAGCAGCAGCAACAGGCCGATCATGGATTTCTCCATGCGGATGGCCTGGTACAGGTTGCCCTGGGTGCGGGTCCAGTCGCGGGCGACAAACTCGCGGTCGCCCAGCTGCCCGGCGATTTCCCAGGCCACCCGTGGCGCCTGGAACAGATCATCGAACTTCAGGCGCAGGCCCTGCACCTGGTCCGGTTTCCAGCGGTGCAGGCGGCCAACGTCATGGATATTGGCCAGGGCCATATAGCCGTCGATCTCACCGGCACCCACATGAAAGATGCCTGCCACGGTAAAGCGCTTTAGGCGCGGGAACAGGCCGGCGGGGGTGACGGTGACGTCCGGGGCAACGAAGGTGACCTTGTCGCCGACCTTGACGCCCAGCTTGCTCGCCGCCTTGTCACCAATCAGCAGGGCGAACTCGCCTTGCTTCAGGGACGCGAGGCTGCCCTGCTGGAAGAATTTTTCAATGATCGAGACCTTGCCCTCTTCCGCCGGGTCAACGGCGTTGATCAGCACCTTCTGCACCTTGCCGTCGTTGGTCAGCAGGCCCTGCATCTGGCTGAAAGGCGCTACCGCCACGACCTGCTTATGCTGCAGCACTTTGGTGGCCATGCTGCGCCAGTCGCTGATGGGCTCGTACGACTCCACCGTGGCATGGGGCACCATGCCCAGCACGCGGGTGCGCATCTCGTAGTCGAAGCCGTTCATGACCGAGAGCACCACGATCATCACCACCACGCCCAGGGCGAGGCCGATCATTGAGGTCAGGGAGATAAACGAAACAAAATGGTTTCGGCGTTTGGCACGGGTGTAGCGTGCACCGATAAAAACGGACAGCGGTCTGAACATAGAAGGAGAGTATTCGCTGCGAAGGAAGGGGCATCCTGCTGTACACAGTCCAACAGTGGTAAGGCAACAGTGGCGAGGCTCGGCTTGCGGCCTTACACTTCTGGCACACCGTGCAGAGCTCTGGCTCTGACAACCACCGCTGCCATGGGTTCGCCATGACGTCTAACGATGCAAGTGATCGCCGCGAATACTATCGCATCGCCGATACGATCGCACTGGAATTCAGCCTGCTCTCAGGCGCCGAAGCAGTGGCCAGCGAGGCCCTGCACGATGACTCGCCGCTGTTCAATCTGCTCAGCGACCTGCACC
>JBCECW010000426.1:2783-4269 GCA_039207785.1 Pseudomonas sp.
TTTCCGACTTCGAATCGCAACATTTGTTGCGCCATATCGGCGAGCGCGACCGTACGCTGGCCAGCTACCTGAAAGTAATGAACAAACGCATCGACCTGCTCGGCCAGGCGTTGGCGCAAAACCTGGTGCGCGAGGTTGGCGCACCCAAGCGCGTGACACTGTCCGAAGGCGGCGTCAGTTTCGAGCACTCGCAGGCGGTGGCGGTCGGCAGCCACCTGGCAATCAAGATGGTGCTGATGCCCCAGGCCCTTGGCCTGCTGTTGCGTGGCCAGGTGGTGCATTGCCGGCAACAGGAAAACGGTCAATTCGAGATCGGCACCGAGTTCGAAGCGCTGACCGACGCACAGCGGCAATTGCTGGCGCGGCATATTCTGCAGAAACAGGCGATGGAACGTCGCCAGGCCCGTGAAACCTCCAGCGGCTAAGCTGCTGCCTGACTTGCAGAAGAAGAAACCTATGCGCCCTACTGTGTTGTTCGCCCTGTTGCTTGGCCTGCTGCCGCTGGCCGCCCACGCCGACACCCTGGAAATCCCCCTTGGCCAGCAAGGTGCGAGCAATACGCCGCTGCCCGTGCGCGGGCAATTGCAACGTAGCGTGCTCGACCAGTTCGGTTTGCCGGATGAAGAACATAAACCTGTCGGCAACCCACCGATTACCCGCTGGGACTACCGCGACTTCAGCGTGTACTTCGAAAACACCCATGTGGTCGACGCCGTTCGCCACTTCCAGCCGCGCGCCGCCCAGCCGGCGCCTGCCGTACAACCAGCTTCCAACTAAGCAGCATTTCAGCAAGGAGCAACCGTGACCCTGATCTACGGCCACCGCGGCGCCAAGGGCGAAGCACCGGAAAACACCCTGGCCAGCTTCCAGCAATGCCTCAAGCACGGCGTACGCCGCTGCGAACTGGATCTGCATCTGTCCCGCGATGGCGAGCTGATGGTGATCCACGACCCAACCCTGAAACGCACCACCGGCCACCGCGGCAAGGTGGTGGAACACGACGCCGCCGAGCTGGTGACCTACGACGCCCGCAAAGGCGGCCCCGGCGCCGTACAGGCAACGCCGATTCCACGCCTGGCCGAGCTGTTCGAGAAGTGCGATTTCGACCACTGGCAGCTGGAAGTCAAAAGCGCGTCACGGGTACGCGCCGCGCGCACCGTATTGGCGATCCGTCATCTGGCCCAGGAATACAACCTGCTGGACAAGGTCACCGTCACCTCCAGCTCCCGTGAAGTGCTGCGGGCCCTGGTGCGCCTGACGCCCGACCTGGCCCGCGGCCTGGTGGCCGAATACGCCTGGCTGGACCCGCTGAAGGTGGCACAGAACTACGGCTGCAGCCTGCTGGCTTTGAACTGGACACTCTGCACCCCCGAGCGCCTGCTTAAAGCGCAGAAGCAAGGGCTGCATGTGTCGGTGTGGACGGTCAACGAACCGGCCTTGATGCGCCGCCTCGCAGACTTTGGCGTGGACAGCATCATCACCGACT